>NZ_CEZPJD010000021.1:17408-26699 GCF_983059655.1 Okeania sp. | reverse complement strand
AGAGGTAATTATCAATTATCAATTATCCATTATTGAATTCATTTATTTCTCAAAAAGTACTAAATGTAAGTAATAACATATCTGGAAATAAAAGTATGAAAAAAACAATTTTAGCCGTAGATGATAGTACTGTTATGCATCAGATTTTCAAACAAGCTTTGAGTCAGGAATATCGCGTATTAGTAACTGATAATGCTATAGATGCTTTGTCAATGATATACCATGAACAGGTGACAGTTCTTTTGTTAGATATTTTAATGCCTGGTATAGATGGTTTAGAACTTTGTCGGACAATACGTAGCATTCCTCAATTTAAAAATCTACCAATTATTATGTTGACAGCAAGAGGTAGTTCTTTTGATAAAGTGCAAGGACATTTAGCTGGTGCCACAGAATATTTGACTAAACCTTTTAATGCAGAAAAGTTACACCAGGTAATTCAGAGGTTGTTGAATTAATTTGAAGTATAAATTTCCAGAAAAGATGTAATAAGCAATAGGAAGAAGTAATACCATTTCTCAAAAACTTTTCTACATTTTATTGAGCAGGGGACCCACCCCTAACTCTTCCCAGGAAGAGGGGAGTTAAGGAAAAGTAAACATTATAGGTATTAAAATTTTTATTTATCTGTATTTACTAATATGATTCAGTAGCACAGGAGTAATATCATTAATTGACAAGATATATTGAGCAGCTCCAAGATCGATAGCTTCTTTCGGCATTCCAAATATGACAGAAGTTGCCTCATTTTGAGTGATTGTCAAACCACCTGCTTTAGCGATCGCCATCATTCCATCTGCTCCATCTCTACCCATTCCTGTCAATAAAATACCTGCTGCAAAGGAGGCATAAAAATTAGCAACTGAATTAAAAGTAACAGTAATTGAAGGTCGATGTCCTCCAAGTAGCGGAGTTTTTGAGCAGACAAATTTACCCATATTATTTAATTCTAAATGATGTTCTTCTGGTGGAAAATATACTACTCCTGCCTCTGGTAGTTCTCCATAACTAGCAATTTTTACTGGTAGTTGACATTCATGGGCCAACCAATTTATCAACCCAGTTAAAAATCCCCTACTAATATGTTGAACACAAATTATAGGTACAGGTAAATTAGAAGGTAAATTCTGAAGAATAGTCTTTAAAGCTTGAGGACCACCTGTAGAGGCTCCAATTGCTACAATTTGAATTTTTTTTGAAGTTCGACAATATTTAGGTATAGTTTTTTTAGCAGAAACAATAGAAGTATTTACTAGCTTATCCTTTGTACTTTGTACAAACATTTTTTGCCGATCTTCCTGGTTTACTCTATTTATATTCCGAGGGTATTGAGTAAAAACTTTGACTCCAGAAAGAATTTTTATTTTATTAATTAACTCCCGCTGAATTATTTCATAATCAGAACTTAATCCAGTTTCTGGTTTAGGAAAGACATCAATTGCTCCTGCCTCTAAAAGTTGAAAAATATTCTGGGTATTATATTCTTGTACTGAATTACTAATCACTAAAATTGGTCGTGGGTATTTCTGCATCACCTCTCTAATAAATTCTAATCCATTCATAAATGCCATGTGTAAATCTGTAGAAATAACATCTGGCTGAACTTTAGGAATCAATTTTAACGCTTCTAAACCATTTTTAGCTGTGCCTACAATTTCAATTTCTAGAGAGACAGCAAGAATTCTTTTTAAAACAATTAAAGCCACAGGAGAATCGTCAACAATTAAGATTTTTATGACTTTTATCTTATTTTTCATTTCCATAATAATTATTTATGGTTGTTTGATTTTATATAGCAATTCGTGTAGGATTTGTCAAAAATCTATGTATTTAGATAAACAATCTTAAACTCTTACTTCTGTTGCCTGTTAAGCTGTTCCTTAATTCCAAGATATTGTCTGCAAAACCATGCTGAGGATTGTGATATCAAGTTACGTTTTTCTGATAGGCTAGACAACTTTTTAGTCTTACAGAAGTTATGCATTTTTTAGTTATCTAACACTATATATAGCAATCTTATTTGAGTTGTGAGGTAAGCATTTCCTACAGACTGCTTCCCTACGGGATGCTACGCAAACACAAACAGCCGTCAGCCATAAGCTAGCCTCCTCCGGAGGAACTGCGAACTTCAGCTAGTACTTTTAGTTTACGATAAAAGGTATCCACCCCCATCATATTGAGTGGATACCGATATAGCTAATACTTTTTCCCGAATTAAAATTGCTCAAACCAATATAAGTCGATGCTTTGACATTGAATCAGCAAACCCTAACTATTGTCCAATAAATCAATCAAACATCAATAATTGCGAAACAGAGCAATATATAGCGCTGTGCGCAGGCAACAGGCAACAGGCAACAGGCAACAGGGGTAATAAAAAACCGATAATATAAGACTTTTAGCTATTGGACATCTCCTACAATTTGTAAATATGCCAGCGCACATTGCTATAGCTGATATTTCCAGACCTAAAATTGCTCAAACCAGTATAAGTCGATGCTTTGATATTTAATCAGTACACCCTTAACTATTGTCCAATAGATCAATCAAACATCAATCTATGGAAAGACAGCGATATAGCTGATATTTCCCGAATTAAAATTGCTCAAACCAATATAAGTCGATGCTTTGACATTGAATCAGCAAACCCTAACTATTGTCCAATAGATAAATAAGACAAGGTAATAAAGCTGATAGCTGATAGCTGACCGCTGAATGCTTACATTTAAACTAATCTTTTTAAAGTTTCTAAAAGAACTTCTTGATTAAAACTATCTTTAGTAATATAAGCACTAGCCCCTACTTCTGCGCCTTTTTGCTTATCTTCGTGGGATGCTAAGGATGTTACCAAAATAATAGGCAATTCAGCGTAATTTTGATTTTCTCTAATTTTAGTAGTTAAAGTCAAACCATCCATATTAGGCATTTGAATGTCAGAAATTACAGCATCAAAAGAGCGAGTTTTTAGTTTATTAAGAGCATCTATTCCATCAACTGCAGTAATAACTTCATAACCTGCACTTTCGAGAATTCTTTTTTCTTGGGTTCGTGTAGCAATTGAATCTTCTACTAATAAGATTAGAGGTTTGTTATTAACTTTTTCAACTTCTAATTGCTGAAGAAATTTTGTGCTAAAAATAGATGTCGATAATTTCTTCGCTGATTTCATTAAATCTTGAGGATTTAAAATCATACAGACATCACCAGTACCAAGAATAGTTGCACCCGAAACATTTATTACCCGTTTCAATAATTTACTTTGAGGTTTAAGCATAACATTTTGTACATCTATTAAAGCATCAACAAATAGTCCTAATTTCTCATTTCCAATTTGGATAATAATACAATTCTTCTCCTGAATATCATTTATTTTATCCCGTTCAATAGCTGACAAATTTAGTAAATCTGACAGTGGAAAAACAGAGATAGGCTCATCATCAAAAATAATAGTATCTCTACCTTCAATAGTAAAAATAGATTCTACAGAAACCAGTAAAGTAGTGTGAATGCATTCAATTGGCAAAGCATAATAAATATTTGCAACAGCTACTATTAATACATTAATCGTGGCGATAGAAGTGCTGAGTACTACTCTGGTTAAACATCCTTTTCCTGGTTGAGATTCTATGTGAATATTTCCTTTAAGTTCTTCTACATTTGCCTTTACTACATCTAAACCAATACCCCTACCTGAAATTTCAGTCACAAATTTTTTTGTAGAAAATCCAGGGGTAAAAATCATGGATTGAATTTGTGTTTGTGTCATTGAAGCTAATTCGCTTTTACTACAAATTTTTTGTTTTACTGCTGTTTGTTTAATTTTTTCAATATCTAGCCCACGCCCATCATCTATAACTTCGATTATTACTTTATTAGCAGTATTTTCTGCCCTTAATTTAATTGTAGCAACAGGATTTTTTCCTGATTTTTTGCGCTCTGTAGGTGTTTCAATACCATGATCTATTGCATTACGAATTAGATGAATTAAAGGATCTTTCATCTGTTCAATAATTCGCTTATCTGCTTTACTTTCACCACCTTCAATTATTAATTTTACTTGTTTGCCTTCTTGCCTTGCCAAATCTCTAACAACGCGAGGAAAAATATTAAAAATAGTAGATAAAGGCAGCATTCGCAGAGTACGAACTCCAGTTCCTATCTGACGGCTAATTAAATCAAGTTTATCAATATCTTCATGAATAGAATTTCTAAAATTATTAATTAACGATCCTAAATTTTCTAATCGTTTTTCTGTTTGCAGATAATAGTTTTTTAATTGCTGAGTATAGTTATTAATAGTAGTAGAGTCGTTAAAATTTATACCTGGAACAAAAAAGCGATTTTTGAGGATATCTCTGCTCCATTCTTCCCATGAATTTGCGATTTTTTCTATTTCTAGTAGTCGGTGAAAAAGTCTAATTTGAGTTACAGTTAATTCTCCAGTTTGTGTCATTAAAGAATCTAGATTACGGGTAGATACACGCACTGTTTCAATATGATAAGAGGTAGAAATATCTGGAAGTTCACTGGTTAAAGTATTTTCATCTGGCTCAGTTTTAGTGAAACTAGATTCATTAATATTAGCTACTTCTTCTGGCTGTTGGGTATTTAATGATGAAGTATTTTTGGCAACTTTTTCCTCTTTGACAGAAGTACTAACAGCAATAGTTTCTTCAGATTTTAAATGTGTTTTATCTTTGTCTTGTAATGATGTATTGATATTATTTGCTCCCATCAAAGTAGCTAGTACATGAAAAGTATTTATACCTGATGGCTCTCCTGTAACTGCCTCTTGTACAAGTTTGTAAATGGCATCTAATCCAACTGAGAAGCGGTCGCTAATTTCTGGAGATATAACTTGCTCGCCTCGCGTAATTTCTCCTAATAAATGTTCCAACTGATGAGCAAGTTGAGATACATCTTTAACTCCTAACATTGCAGCATCACCTTTTAAGCTGTGAATTTCTCGTAATAACTCTTCTGATTTTGTTAAGTCTTGTGGATATTTTTCTAAATATAAAAACCCTTCATCAAGTTTTTGGAGATGTTCTTCACTAGCAGTTTTAAATACTTCTCGAAGTTCAGAATCTTCAATCATAAATTACACCGTTATTTCAGTTATCAGTTATCAGTTATCAGTTATCAGTACCTCTGCAATAAGGAGGCTTGAAATACGGAATATTCTTTTTTTTCACCCCCTTAAAAGGGCAGGCTTTAGACCACTATTTTTCGGTAAAAATTTATTAATATATAATACCATTTTGAAAAAATCTTGCTAAATTGGCTATTCAAGGTATTATGAAAAATTTGTCTTCTATTCCCTATTCCCTGTCTTCTATTACCTATTCCCTGTTGCCTGTTGCCTGTTGCCTATTGCCTATTGCCTGTTGCCTGCTAAACTATTGTCTTAAGTTTAAGCGCTGCTTCATAAAGTTCTTGAGTGCTAGTTGTAACTTGAGAAATACTCTTAGCTGTTTCAGCAGCACTGTAATTAATATTATTCATAGATTCAATCGCATTTTGAATGGCATCTACTTGTTGTTCAGTATTGTGATGAATTTGCTGGTTACTAGCAAATAAATGAGAAACTACTTCTGTTAAATTTTGGAAAGTATTAGCAGTTTCCTCTGCCGTTTTAACACCAGCATTCGCTATTTTTTTTCCCTCATTTGTCACCTTGAAAGTAGAATTAATTGCTACTTTAATTTCTGGCACAATTACATTAATTCTTTTCGCAGCTTCAGAGCTTTGATCTGCTAATTTCCGAATTTCTTTAGCTACAACAGCAAACCCACTGCCTTGTTCCCCAGCTCGTACTGCTTCTACTGCAGCATTAAGGGCTAAAATATTAGTCTGCATTGCTAAAGAACTTACTAAATTTGCCAAGCTAGAAATATTCCCAATTTGAGTATTTTTTTCACCAAGTTCTTGATTTTTTCTACTAATATTATCAACAGTTTCTCTCAAACTCTGCATTTGTTCAAAAGTTTTATCTACCATTTTACTTCCCTCTTCAGCTAATTTTAAAACTTTACTTGCTGCCACTGCGACTGATTCTGCTTGTTGAGATATTTCTTGAGAAGTTTCACCTAAAGTAGTCATATTATTATTAGTTTCATTAGCAGCTAATGATTGCTCTGATGCCATCTGTTTCTGCTGATTCATTGTCGCCAAAATATTATGAGAAAAAGAAGATACATTATTAATTGTATTTTTAACTATTTGAACTATATTCATTATAGTTAACCATCCAATAGACAAAAAAATTATCAAAGATAAACATATAATTACCAAAGCTAAAATTGTAAAATTGTTGGCTTTAGCAAATACAATTTTTTTAGGTAAATCATAGACAAATACTAGAAATTTATTGGTATTATTTTCCTGTAAAAAAATAGTTTTGTAAGTAATAACGCTATCTACACCATCAACAATATCACTTTGGCCACTAGATAAAATTTTATTACTCACTTCTTCTGAATAATATTTTTGAATTTTTTCATCTGTATTTAGTTCAAAACCCCACTCTTTTTGCTCATTTGAGTCGTATAAATAGTAGCCATCTTGATTAATAATAAAAGCTGTCCCAGTTTGATTTTGATTATTTTGTTTTAATTTTTGAAACATACGGTCAACTAGCAGATTAGCAATGATAATTCCTTGACGTTTTCCATCTGCTGAAAATATAGGAGTTGCATATCTAATGGTTGGTTTATAAGGAATTTCAATTTTTCCCTGTTCTCGATTAAGATTTATAGGTGAGACATAAATTTCACCTAAATCTAGGGTCATAGTTTCTGTAAAATATTCTCTCTTTGCTTTATTTTGTAACTGCTCTTCAGGAATATTTTGCACTATTAAGCCATCCGAATTTACACGCACAATTTCATTTCCACTTTTATCCAAATAGCGTAATTGCATATAGTATGGTTTTGTTTGCATAAATTCTATAAATATGATGCTTAGTCGTTCTCGCCAAATGTCATAAGTAGAATTATCTTGTGGATCGATGCTATTGTTATTTCTAGCTCTGACAATTCCTTGAATAGGTGGAACTTTACTCAGAAATAAAACATCGTAACCAATATTTTCTAAGTTGTTAATTATATTATCTGAACTATCGTTAATTTTTTTTTGTAGGTTTGCTAAACCTAAATCTCGCAAAGTATTAGTAGCAGAGATTATCCCATAATAACCTACTATTGAAACAGGAGTAATTGTGCTAAAAATTAGAACAATTAGCATTTTGTATTGTATTTTTTTGAAGATATTATCAAACATTTTTCATCTTTTATAGATAACTACTTAATAATTAATAATTACCTCATCTTTAAAATAAGAGGATTGACTCAAAGGAAAATTTTTATTTATTATCTCCTTAAAAGGGGAGGCTTTAAACCCAAATTTTTTGATCGGCATTCAGCAGTCAGCTATTAACTTATTATATTAGAAGGAGAATTCAAAATTCTATTTATGCAGCATTTCGTAGGAAAGGGTGCATAAATATTTGCAAAAATACTTTTTTCCTATATATTCCCTGTTACCTGTTGCCTGTTGCCTGTTGCCTGTTGCCTATTCCCTTTTTAAACTATAGACTTTAACTCTTTACTTACTTCATTAAGCTTTTGAACTCCTTGTTTAGTTTGCCCTAAACCACTAGCTGTTTCTTGTGCCCCTTTATTCAGCTCATTCATTGCATCTACCACTTGCTTAATAGCTAGCGCTTGCTGTTTAACATTAAAAGAAATTTGCTGATTATTTAAAACTACATTATTAATTGCTTCTTTAACACCATTAAAAGCTGTCGCTGCTTGTTGAGAAATTTTTACTCCTGACTCTACATTTTGTGTACCTGCTTCTGTTGCCATAACTGTAGAATTAATTAATGTTTGAATATCAGCAACTAATGTATAGATTTTTTCTGCAGACTTTCTACTTTCATCAGCTAATTTACGAATTTCACTAGCAACAATAGTAAAACCTTTACCATGTTCTCCAGCACGAACTGCTTCTACTGCAGCATTTAATGCTAACATATTAGTCTGATTTGCTAAGTCACTAACGAGCTGAGAAATATTACCAATTTGATTTGTTTGTTCGCTTAAACGAGCAATTTGTTGAGCGATCGCTCCCACTTTTTCATTTAAAGAAGCCATACCTTCTAAACCTATATCAACTGCTTCTGTGCCCTCTTCAGCTAAGTTCAAAGCCTTTGTTGCGGCTGCTACTGCTGCTGTAGCTTGTTCTGCTGTAGCTTGAGAAGAAGCACCTAATTCATCCATAGTTGTAGTAGTTTCATTTACAGAGCTAGCTTGTTGAGCAGCAGTAAGTTCCTGCTGAATTATTGTGGTAGAAACTCCTGTAGAAAAATTGACTATATTTTCAGTTACCCGATTAATTTTTTTACTAATATCACCTGTAGTTTTTACTGCTACAGTTATGGAAATAAGAATCAACAATATTGAGCCTATACTTAGCAACCATAATAATATAATTAAATTCTTATTTGTCCCCTGTGTCTCTTTCTCAAGTTCTATCTTCTCCAGACCAAAAAATTTATTACTTAGTCTTTCAAATTCATCAACAAATTCTTTACCTTTTCCAGTGTTAAAGACACTTACTGCTTCATTTTGCTTGCCCTCTTTTACTAATTTGATAACTTGATTAGCAAAGAATTGAAAATCATTTTTAACCTGCTTCATTTCCCCTAAAAGTTTTTCTTGTTCTGGAGTATTAATTAATCGATCTATAGACTCAATAGCTGCATCGAAAAGCTTTGCACCTTCATTATATTCCTCAATAAATACTTCATTTTGAACAGCTAAATAACCACGAAAACTTCTAACCATTTTTTCTCCATATAGAGTTGCCTTATTTATATCAATAATCACAGCTTGTACTTTTTCAACTTCTTTTAAAGTTTCTAAAACTTTAGTCGTAGTTCCATACATTACTCCTGCTAGCCCTAGAAAGAAAACTACAGAGACTCCATATCCTAATAATAAATGCGTTCTTAACTTGATATTTTCAAACATAAATTTTTCAGTGATGACTCAATTATCGTAAGTATTTCCTGTGGAATGCTGGGCAAACAGCTATTAGCAGTCAGCTACCTCCTTTCTTCCGGAATGCTGCGCAAACGGAGGAACTACGTTAACAGTAATTAGTAATTAATAATTACTTCTAAGGTTTAGTCATGGGACTTTGGCAGTAACTTTTATTCTTTCTCAATTTCAAAGGTTGCTTTTACCTTCCCAAAATTAATGGCTGATAGCTAATAGCTGATAGCTG
>NZ_CEZPJD010000021.1:0-17308 GCF_983059655.1 Okeania sp. | reverse complement strand
TGCTTACAATTATACTTCTTGCTCAACAACTAAGCTTTTTTGCGTAATAATTTTCTTAAAATTGATAATACTCATCATTTTTTCTCGGTACATTGCAGTTCCCAATAAATATTCATTGTGAGTTATATCGTGATTAATAGTAGCAGGAATTGATTTAATATCTAAAGGATTAAGATATAGAACATCAAAGATTTCATCTACTCTAATACCACCAACAAAATCATCTACCTCAAAAATTAATGCTTGATTTTTGTTATTTTTATTTTGATAAATCTGCATATTTAACAACCCACGAATATTTACTAAAGTAATAATTTCACCCCGTAGATTAATATTACCAAAGATATGTTCTGGAGTACAAGGAATAGGAGTAACTTTGTGGATGTAAGTAAATTCCCGTACTACTTTCAAATCAATACCAAAATATTCTTCATTTAAACCAATTACTGCTAGTGGAATTAAGTGACTAACATCTTGAATATGAGTAGATAATCTCATTTTTTTTGCCCGCTCTTGGAAGATATATCTTTCTTTTGATGTAGCGTTTGGGCAAAATACTAACCTGGAAAAATTTTGATTTTCTGTGATTTTTTCTAAGGACTTTTCTTTAATCAAAACATCTATTTTGGGGGGTTGATCTACAGAAAAATCAGGTACTTCTACATACTGAATTAAATGCTTACTAGACAATAGAATAATTAATTTCTCTTCCAAATTAGCCAACCCTGTGACTAAATTTGATTGATGATGTCTATCATTTCCATAACTATATAGTTCTTTTTTTATTTCTGTTACTGGAATATTTTTAACTTCGTAAACTTCATTTACAATAATACCAATAGTAAATTGTTGCCATTCAATAACAACGACATTATCTGTTAAAGAATAATCTCTTTGCCCATATCCTAGACGAATATTTAGATCCATCAAAGGTAATATATTTCCCCTCAAATTAATCACACCAATAATAGAGTCTGGCATTTCAGCGATCGCTGTTACTTCGGGCAATAAAAATACTTCTCTAACGGATAATGCTTCTATTCCATAGAAAGAGTTATTCTGTAAAAATATCAGATATGATTTATTTTCCATCTTCGTCTTCGAGCAAATCTAATCTAGACATTTTCTAAATTTCTAAATATTTTATCAATTCACACACTTTGATTCCTCCTTTATACTCTACAGTAGCATCATTAGGTAATTTTCTCAGTAGTTCTAGAGCTGTATTTTTCATCTTTTTAGCTCGTGTAATATCTTGCTGTACTTCATATATCGAACTAAGTTCTAGATAAGCAGGAATTTCTAGTGGAGAAAGATAAATTATCTGCTTTAACAACATTTTTGCTTTTTTTATATCTCCCTCTTCTTCTGCTATATTCACTAATAAATAGTAAGGATATACTGATAAATAATTTACCTCTATTGCTTTATAGCAGTAAAAAGTAGCAGATTCATACTTGCCTAAATTTGCATACAATTGAGCAAGTAACTTATATGCCCTAAAATTTTTCGGATGTAAATTAATAAATTGTTCTGCCTTTTTAATTGCATCAACATAAGCTTTACATTCAAATAACGCCTCTGCTTCTAGTAAATTCCGGTCTGATTCAATAGAGTAGTTACTATTTATTTTTTCTCGGACGTTTTTTTTTGAGTCTAAATCAAATAATATTTTTTTATTAGTACTATAGCAAATCTCATAATTACTAGAGATACTAACGTTAGATTTTGAATTAATTAATGCAGAGTTTAAACTTTTATTTATAGATATTAAATTCCTTCCAATTATTGCAGAACTATCATCAACTAAATGATTCTCAGGTTGCCGATATTGTACGCGCTGATAAACTAGAGATTCTGGAAAACTTATCGCCTGAAACTTATCAATTAATTGACTATATAATTCAGCATGACCTGTCATTAAATACCCTCCCTTGTTCAGAGAGTTATAAAATTTATTAATTACCAATAAGATAGATTTAGCTTCAAAATATACAAATACATTGCGACATAAAATCAAATCAATATGACTAGGAAAATTATCTCTGACTAAATTTATATTGTTAAACTTAACCCTTTTTTTTACTTGTTCTTTAAGTTTCCATTTTCCCTGAAATTGATCAAAATACTTATGTTGTATTTGTTGTTCTAGCAAACGAAACGACCAATGACTATAAATTCCTTCTCTTGCTTTCCCTAATGCTACTTCATTAATATCCGTTCCTAAAATCAAAATATTCCAGTCTTTCCAGTTAGGTATTAATTCTTGAACAATAATTGCTAAAGAATAAGGCTCTTCACCTGTCGAACATCCTGCACTCCAAATCTTTAATACTTTTTCATTAGATGCTTTTTTAGACTTAATAATTTCCGGCAAAATAACATTTTTTAATAACTCAAATTGTCCCCAGTCTCTAAAGAAATAACTTTCAGTTACAGTTAACAACGTTATGAATTTTTCCCATTCATTTTTACTTGTTTGATTTTGACTTTTTAAGATTTGATAATATTGCTCGGGTAAAGATAGTTTTAGCGATCTAATTCGCACAAATATCTTATTACATAAATTATCATAATCTTGCTCTCGAATCTGCAAGCCTACATAATCTGCAATCAATTGAATAAATTTTTGTAATAGAGTTCCATTCATTTTTATAGAATAAAAATATCCTGATAATATAAAATCCTGTTATACAGTTATCGGGCTCGCGCTTTTCAAGTCAAATATAGATATTTCAAGGAGTATCCCTAGCGACAGCAATTTTAACTTAATTTGTCTGTAGTTGGGCTTTAGCCCTTTATAGCGCTACAAGTTTAGGTTAGGACATTCCTAAATCCACCAAACCCACTCACAGTTTACTGTTGCCTGTTGCCTGTTGCCTGTTGCCTAGCGCGTAGCGCTATAAATACTTGTTTTAGATCGCGTCTTTTTGAATAACCACAATAAAAAATTTAGGGAGTAGCGGTGCAACCCCACGATAACGAAAGTCACAAGGGGTCGATCTTCGGAGCTTCCTGTAGGCTAATTAATGAAACTTAATGTTAGGCTAAAGCCCAACTACGAGCAGGTTAGTTAAAAGAAAGAGGATGCATTTTGGTTTCTTCCCACTCCCCCACTCCCCCACTCCCTTACTCCCTTACTCCCTTACGCTGGATAAATGCGCAGACGTCGGTTAGGCTCATCTCCAAAACTAGAAGACTTCAAGCGATAATGTTCCACAAGTTCATGCTGCATCTTCCGCACCTTTGGAGACCGTGGCAAAAGTTCCACAGGTTGACCCTTTGGAATCACAATTTGCTCCACTGCTAACCGTGCTTCCTCCAAAGCCTCCATCTCATCTTCCGAAGCAGAAGCAGCAAACAAATTCAAATCAGCAAACTCAGGAGTACTAGGATCTTCCATATCCAATAACCGTCGTAGTGCCTTAGCAATTTGAGGCAAACCACTATTCTTAATCACATGAATAGGCACATGACGAGCCTTAGCAATATGCCGTAACTTAGACTGTTTCCTGGTGTGTGTCCGCAAAGCCAACACCACATCCGCACTATCAATATCCTTAGTCAAAACCACAGGCAAACCCAAAGTACTAATCACCTGTTCCATTTGATGACGTGGAATTGCATAAGGATAGATATGTAAAGGTAAATCCTCACCATTCGGGCCAGTTGTCTGAGCTTCCCAACCTCCTATATTGCCATTACCATTAGAAAACATTCCATTTTCCGAGAAAGACTCATCCAATAATTCTTCAAAAGACTTAGACTCAGAAACCTCTACCGATCGATTAACTTGACCAGTATTAGGCAATGGCATAATATAACCAGAATCACGAAAACCACCACGAGAAATCAACATTCCCCCTGACTTTCCCAATAGCGATCCCGCATTCTGATTAACACCCCCACCCAATCTTGGAGTACTATACTCTCGTGTAATCTTCACCTCACCATTCTCATCTACAGTCCTCACCTGTGGATTAGGTTTCTGCCCCCGCAGCAAAGCATCAACAGTATCAGCCACCTGCTCGTGAACTACCCAACGCTGTCTTTCCAGCATTTCCACAGCAATTTCAAAAGTTGGCGGTGCCTTACGTTCCAAAACAGTCTTTTGAGAACCCCGACGTCGTGCTTCGTCATCTCCCAAAGTTACAGCCTGAATACCCCCAATTAAATCGGATAGAGTCGGATTTTTTAGCAAATTTTCCATCTGATTACCATGAGCAGTCCCCACTAACTGTACGCCCCGCTCTGCAATAGTTCTCGCTGCCAGAGCCTCCAATTCCGTACCAATCTCATCAATCACAATCACCTCTGGCATATGATTTTCCACCGCCTCAATCATCACTTGATGCTGTTGTTCCGGGCGAGCAACTTGCATTCGGCGGGCACGACCAATAGCAGGGTGAGGAACATCTCCATCCCCAGCAATTTCATTAGAGCTATCAATAATCACCACCCGTTTTTCTAATTCATCAGCCAGCACCCGTGCAATTTCTCGTAGTGCCGTTGTTTTTCCTACACCAGGGCGACCGAGCATCAAAATTGACCTTCCGGTTTCCACCAACTCGCGAATCATACCAATTGTGCCAAAGACTGCCCGCCCCACTCGACAAGTTAAACCAATAACTTCTCCGGTGCGATTGCGAATAGCACTAATCCGGTGTAGCGTTTGCTCAATACCTGCTCGATTATCGCTGCTAAAATGACCAACTCGTTCTATAGAATAATTGAGGTCTTTTCTAGAAATCGGAATTTCGCCCAGGTACTCTGCATGGGATGGAAAACGAGCTTCTGGGAGACGACCCAGATCCATCACAATTTCGATTAGGTTATTTCGCTGTTGATGTTGCAGTAGAGGCCGTCTAACTTGGTCTGGTACAATTTCTAGTAATCTATAAAGGTCGTCTGTAATCTGCATACTTTGTTAAAAGTTACTTCTATTCTACTGGTGGGTGAGAAAAAAGCTTTTGAGGCAAAAACTGAAACTATAGCGCTGCGCGCAGGCAACAGGCAACAGGCAACAGGCAATAGGGGGAATAAAAAGCCAATTTTATGAGACTTTTAGCTATTGGACAGTTCCTGCAATTTGTACATAAGCCAGCGCAAATTGCTATATGATATATCAGGAAAGGCATAGCTACTGGTAGGGTGTGTTAGCGCTAGCGTAACGCACCAAGCATTATATATAGTGCCTTGGCGTAAGTCCTGATGATATTTCAGGAAAGGCATAGGGGATGCCCTCTGCCTTCTGCCTTCTGCCTTCGTTCATGGAAATTCATTACTAATTTCTCATTCTATTAAGATGATCAGATTTTTTTGATTTGGGAAACCAGAGAGTTAGCTAAACTGACAGCTTCCCAAAGAAGTTCCGGTAAAACTTCCAGCTTTGTTAGCTGGGAATTATTAGTGAGTTCTTTGGCATTAGCGGTAGTTGTGCTGTAGACAGATTCAATTGCCTGCAGCTGTGATTTGTGCATTGTTTCTAATTTTTCCAAAATTGGTGACAACAAAACGCGGGCATAGCTACCATAAGCTACACCAGAAACAAATCTATTTTCCGGAATATGAGTATTTAAGTTTTTAGCAGAGTCTTCCTGTTTATTATTTTCAGAAGCTAGCAAACCTTTAGCAACAAGCTTGGCTACAGTAGAATTATTTGTGCCTCCTGCTAGCTGCACATACCCTGGTAGTTTTGCATTCAAAACCTTTTGACTCAATGCGATCGCAGCCATTGTGCTACCTGCCCCAATATCTCCACTCATTGGCTTACCATCAGTTTGCCAGATTAGAGTACAAGGAAGAGGAGAGATAATTTCATACAAACTTTGTAAATATTCTACTAACCCTTCTCCATCAGGGCAACTAATAGCAATTAGTTTTAATTGACTTACCCAAGGTTTTATGCTTTTCCAGAGTCGCTGAAAATCACTTTCTCTTCCAACTTGGGTGTGAATTTCAATAGCATCTACACCAGTCTGCAATACTAATGATGCAATAGAAGTAGGAGTAGATACATAAGAGCGAGCCTGTATTAGTTGCTTAGGGCATACAGACAAACATCTTCCACAACCGTAGCAAAGTTCATCTATAACCCCTGAACTACCAGGAGTTATAGTATCTCTATCTTCAGAAAAAACTATAGCATCTGCCGGACAGACTCTCTCACAAGGTCGCCAGCAGTCTGTGGGGCAAACAGTAGGGTCAAACTCAGCTTTGCGAAAATGAGGATCTTCTCCATCATTGATACTTACCATTATCCATGGTACTGTTTTATAGCCAAATCCCTGTGACTTGGCCCAATCTTCAAGACCCCTTGCTACCTGTAAAGCCTGTTGGGCAGAAGCGATCGCCGCCGGATCGGCAGCCACATCAATACAATCTGCACCTGCCAAAGTATAAGCTAATGTTAAATTTCTTACTGTTGGCAGATGTTGAAAGCTGGCCCCACAGATTAACTTGAACCAGTGGCCTTTTTTTAGCGAAATTAGGGGATAATAGCGTTCTCTCACGCTGTATATAGTAGAGCCTTTAGCTCAAAAAAATTTGAAGTACAAAGATATAATGTTAGCTCAAAAATTCTTTAAGCAGGTACTAAAGCATTTTGAAGTGGTGTCCATCTAAAGAAGCGATCGCCACCCATTTCCACTACCACCTTGACTCGTGGTTCTGATTTAGGTAAGACAGTTAAATACTCAATTTCTTGACTAGATAGAATCTGACCTTCTATAATCCACAAAACCAAACCCTTCGCTTTAGGTGGTAACTGTTCCAATCGATAGCTGACAATTGGCGGTACATAGTAAACATAACCAACTGCTGCACCATTACCCGTACTTTTCTTACCTAAGTGAGGAGGTCTGACTCCATGCACCCCTGTCAGATACATGGCCAAATCGCCAAGACCTCTAGCAGTAATATTGTGACTTACATAGCCAGAAGCCCTTAGCCGACGTTGATAACGCCCTTCAAACCCTCCCTCCAAAGGAACATAAACGGCTAAAGACCCAGACTTCTCCAAATCTTTAATCATTCCTCGACCAGTCGTAATAAGTGCCATGCTTAATCTTTTTCCTAATTTTTAGATTCTAGGTTATTACATTTGGTCTACATTATAGTTGTTTAAACCAAAGATACTTGTGTTCCTAGCGACCTGAAAAAAAATTATTTAAACCACTAGACAAGTCCTAGTAAATACTATACAATTATATATTGTCGCCAAAAAAAGTGAAGTAATAGGTAAGTATGACCTAATATTAACTCTTTGATTGAGTTCAATCTTAATATTGGGGTTATATATATGAAGTCTGGTAAGTTATTACCCGGCTAGCTATTTCAAGGCTAAAAATCAAGAAATAGTTGATTTTATAAACCTTTATACTTCCTAAAAGAAAAAGGATACTGATTAGCAAGCTACTCAAGTCCTGGTGACCATAGAGTAAGAACTAGAACTAAAGACAGAAAGCTAAAGAATAATAGCTGGCAAGCATAAATATTATCGTTATCAGCAAGCGATAATATATTTTCATGCTGAGTATTAGTTTCATAATTTCTCTAGTATGAAGAGGTTGTCTAAGAAGTCCCATTTGCTACATTACTCGCCCCCTAAATACCCCAAAATTGGGGGACTTTGTAGAAACAAATTGACTCTTGTTCCCCCCAAAGTTGGCTTGCTCGGGGGGCAAAACTCAGTTTCTGGGGGACTTTGTAGAAACAAATTGACTCTTGTTCCCCCCAAAGTTGGCTTGCTCGGGGGGCAAAATTAAGTATAAAAAAACTTTGTCAGATATCCTCTAAGAGAAAAAATTGGAATCAAAACTAATACAAGCTTAAGTCATTAGTTCAATACTGGTTTAATCCTAAGAATATTTTTAATTCTGATGTCATCTGAAAAAGCATCAAAGTTGATAATCTAACTTGGTTGAGACAGTAAAACATATCCTAATAAAATAAATCAAACAGAAGCTTAGTATTCCTAACCATTGGCTGAGGCTATCAACCCTAAGAAATAGTCAGGAAATTAACTACTTTTGTAATAAGGATAAGTTTAAATTATTATCTATGGTGAACAAATTAAAAATCACCAAGATATATTTTTGTGTGTAAATAGTATGATTTATTAACTATTAGGTAAAAAACAGTCTGTTAAAAAAGACAAATTATTTTCATAAAAAAACATTATTGTTGTAGTGCATAAATAAAGTATAGGAGAGCGACAGTGGTAGTTGGTATCCTGGGCAAAAAACTGGGCATGACACAAGTATTTGAAGCTGAAACAGGAGCAGCAATTCCTGTAACAGTCGTACAAGCTGGTCCATGTGTAGTAACCCAAATTAAAACCGAACAAACAGACGGTTATACTTCAATTCAAATAGGATATGGAGAAGCCAAAAATAAGACCCGTCAACTCAATATTAAAGAGCCAAAAGAAGTTAATAGGTATTTGACCAATGCTCAACAAGGGCACTTAGTAAAATCAGGCGGTATTCCCTTACGTCATCTACGAGAATACAGAGTAGAAAATACAGGTAACTTTGAACTAGGTCAACAAATAAAAGTCGATCTATTTGAAGCAGGCCAACTCGTTGACGTCACAGGAAAAAGTATTGGTAAAGGCTTTGCTGGCTATCAGAAACGTCACAACTTTAGACGTGGACCAATGGCTCACGGTTCCAAAAACCATCGTTTGCCAGGTTCTACAGGTCCAGGAACAACTCCAGGACGTGTTTATCCAGGTAAGAAAATGGCAGGGCATTTAGGAAACGTGCGAGTCACTACTAGAAAACTCAAAGTAGTGAGAATAGATACAGAAAGAGACTTATTGCTGATCAAAGGAAGCATTCCTGGTAAACCAGGCACATTAGTCAGCATTGCTCCAGCCAACATAGTAGGTCAAAAATAGGAAAAACATGGTTGATTGTGTCATCAAAAACTGGCAAGGTGAAGAAGTTGGACAAGCAACTCTCAACTTACGAGTAGCAAAAGAAGAAAGTGCAGCCCATGTTGTTCATAGGTCTTTAAGACTACAAATGGCGAATAACCGCCAAGGAACAGCCAGCACGAAAACAAGATCGGAAGTCAGAGGTGGAGGTCGTAAACCTTGGAGACAAAAAGGAACAGGTAGAGCAAGAGCAGGTTCGATCCGTTCCCCTCTATGGCGTGGTGGTGGTGTAATTTTTGGTCCTAAACCAAGAGACTACTCCCATAAAATGAACCGCAAGGAAAAACGTCTGGCACTCAGCACCGCCTTCCAAAGTCGTTCAGAAGACTTAATTGCGATCGACAATATTTCCGAGCAATTAACAAAACCAAAAACCAAAGAATTAGTCCAAGCGATCGCTCGTTGGGGAGTAGAGCCAGAATCTAAAGTTCTGCTGGTATTAGAAGAGAGACAGGAAAATGTATATTTGTCAGGTCGTAATATTGCGAAACTGAAAATGTCTCTAGCTAATAACTTGAATATTTACGATATTCTAGAAGCAGATAAAATCATAGCTACAGCAGCAGCAATAGAGAAAATTCAGGAGATATATGGGGATAAAAGTTGATTCACGAGATTTAGTGGATATAGTAAAATGCCCAGTTGTTACAGAAAAAGCTACTAGATTAATGGAACTAAATCAATACACATTTGATGTAGATCCAAGGGCTACAAAGCCAATGATCAAAGCAGCAATTGAACAACTATTTGAAGTAAAAGTAATAGGAATGAACACCCTAAATTTACCAAGAAAAAAGAAAAGAGTAGGTAAATTTCAAGGCTTCAAACCTAGATACAAAAGAGCAATTGTTAGCTTAGAAGATGGGGAACCAATTAGAAAAGTTCTATTCCCAGACCTCTAAGAAAACTCAACTAAATTTAAAATCTTTAAATCTGTAAAATCTCAAGTGGGATAGAAAATTAATTATGGGTATTCGTTCTTACCGACCCTATACTCCAAGTACCCGAGAACATAGTGTATCAGACTTTGCTGAGATAACTACCTCAAAACCAGAAAAGTCTCTGGTAAAAAACAAGCATAGAAAAAAGGGTCGTAACAGCCGTGGTGTAATTACCTGTCGTCACCGAGGCGGAGGTAGCAAAAAACTATATCGTGTTATCGACTTCCGTCGTAATAAACATAATATTCCGGCCAAAGTAGCATCAGTAGAATACGATCCAAACCGGAACGCCAGAATAGCACTACTACATTATCAAGATGGAGAAAAACGTTATATCCTTCATCCTGTAGGACTAAAAGTTGGTGCATCCATTATTTCTGGTGTAAACGCTCCAATCGAAATTGGTAACGCTTTACCTCTGAGTCAAATTCCCCTGGGTACAGATGTTCATAATGTGGAACTTGTTCCAGGCAAAGGAGGACAAATAGTTCGTGCTGCTGGTGCCGCCGCTCAAGTGGTAGCAAAAGAAGGCGAATATGTAACAATCAAACTCCCTTCTGGTGAACGGCGTAAAGTCAGAGCAAGTTGCTACGCAACTATTGGCCAAGTAGGCAATGTCGATCATAGAAATATTAGCCTAGGTAAAGCAGGTCGCAATCGCTGGAAAGGCAAGAGACCAACAGTTAGAGGTAGTGTGATGAACCCAGTCGATCACCCTCATGGTGGTGGTGAAGGCCGGGCACCAGTTGGTAGAAGTGGACCAGTTACTCCTTGGGGTAAGCCAGCATTAGGTCTGAAAACTCGTAAGAAGAAAAAACGGAGTGATGCTTTAATCGTACAACGTCGTCGTAAATCCTCTAAACGAGGTAAGGGTGGACGTCAAAGCTAAAGCCAGTCTTCAGAATTTAGAAGTCAGTAGTTGTTTTTGTAACGGGGATTTGAGCAAGCCCCAAAAAACGTTTCGTCTGAAAAGATGGGGTGGCGTAACCCAGTCATTTTGATAAATCTAATACTGTGCATCAACTTGAGCAGTTACGAAAAAAAGCTTTGAACTCTAACTTGAATAGTATTAAATCAATCATAGATTAAATTATGGCTCGATCTTTAAAAAAAGGACCATTCATCGCAGATCGTCTATTGAAAAAAATAGAAGATTTAAACGAGAAAAATCAAAAACAAGTAATTAAAACTTGGTCAAGAGCTTCAACTATTATTCCTGACATGGTAGGTCATACGATCGCAGTACATAACGGACGGCAACATGTCCCTGTGTTTATCTCCGATCAGATGGTAGGCCATAAGTTAGGGGAATTTGCACCAACTAGGACCTATCGAGGTCATGGTTCAGATAGAAAATCTAAAAGATAAGTAGAAAACTCATTGAAATTGATAATTGGAGAAAGGTATGCCTGTAGATACCAATGAAGAAGTAAAAGCCGTAGCACGTTACATCCGAATGTCTCCCTTTAAAGTGCGACGTGTACTAGACCAAATTCGCGGCATCTCTTACCGGAAAGCGTTGATCATACTTGAATTTATGCCATATCGTTCCTGCGATCCTGTTCGTAAAGCATTGCGTTCAGCAGCAGCGAATGCCGAGCATAATAGAGGAATAGATCCAGAAACCTTAGTTGTATCCAAAGCCTTTGCCGATCAAGGGCCTTGTTTGCCACGCTACCGACCTCGCGCTCAAGGTCGTGCTTACAGAATTCGTAAACCTACTTGTCACATTACAGTTGCAGTAGCTCCTGTAGTTGATTAGTAAAGAAAGGAATTTGAACGATTAAATTAACATTAATTTAAGTTATAGACGTAATGGGACAAAAAATACATCCAACTGGTTTTAGATTAGGCATTACCCAAGAGCATCGTTCTCGTTGGTACGCTGATGCTAAAAACTACCCAGACCTGTTGGAAGAAGACCACAAGATTCGTAAATATGTAAAGCAAACTCTGGCAAATGCAGGGATATCTCAAATCAGAATTGAGCGTAAAGCAGACCAGATAGACTTAGAAGTTAGCACGGCAAGACCAGGTGTAGTGGTTGGTAGAGGCGGAGCAGGTATTGAGTCTTTGAGATTAGGTTTACAAAAACTTTTGGGCAGCAACCGTCAAATCAGAATCAACGTTGTTGAAGTGACAAAAGTAGACACTGATTCCATGCTTATTGGTGAATACATTGCTCAACAACTAGAAAAAAGGGTTTCTTTTCGTCGAGTTGTACGTCAAGCTATAACTAGGGCTCAAAAAGCGGGTGTAGAAGGCATAAAAGTGCAGGTAAGTGGAAGAGTCAATGGAGCAGAAATTGCTCGTACCGAGGTGACAAGAGAAGGTAGTGTGCCATTGCATACATTGAGAGCTGACATTGATTATGCCTACTGTACTGCTAAAACAATCTATGGCATCTTGGGGATCAAGGTATGGATCTTCAAAGGAGAAATTATTCCTGGTCAAGAAGAAGTTACAAATGCTCCAAGTCAACTAAAACGTAGACAACAAAAACGTCGTCAGCAATATGAAGACAGGTCTAACGAAGGATGAATTTAGAATTTAGAATTTAGAATTCAGAATTCAGAATTTGTAACGGGTATACGCGAGCAACTATCCAAAAACATTTCGCCCTCAGTCAGATATTACTTTTGACTTTTGACTTTTGACTTTTGAATTGCGCGTAGCACCATAACTGACTTTCTAAGAAAATACTAAATTAAGCAGTAAATAGTAGACTATGTTAAGTCCTAAAAGAACAAAATTCCGTAAACAGCAACGCGGGCGAATGAGAGGTAATGCAAATAGTGGTAATACCATCAGCTTCGGCGAATTTGCTCTCCAAGCATTAGAACCTTCTTGGATTACTTCCCGTCAAATAGAAGCTTCTCGTCGTGCCATGACTCGTTATATCCGTAGGGGTGGGAAAATTTGGATTCGTATATTTCCAGATAAACCCGTAACAATGCGAGCAGCAGAAACCCGTATGGGTTCTGGTAAAGGTGCCCCAGAATATTGGGTGGCAGTAGTTAAACCAGGGCGCATTATGTTTGAGTTAGGCGGAGTTGCAGAAGACATCGCCCGCGAAGCTATGCGTTTGGCATCATTTAAGTTGCCAATTAAGACTAGGTTTATTACACGCGATGGAGATTAATAATCTATGCCTTTTCCTAAAATAGAAGAAGTGAGGAATTTGAGTGATGACGAACTTGTCGCTGAAATAGTTAACACTAAGCGAGAATTATTCAATTTACGAATGTTAAAAGCTACCGGAAGATTGGAAAAACCTCACCAGTTTAAACATAATCGTCATCGACTGGCTCAATTGTTAACAATAGAAAGAGAACGAGAATTAAAAAAAGAAGCAGAAGCTTCTACTCAAGAAGTAGCAGAATCAGCTTCAAGTGAATCTTCGACTACAACTGTTGAAACAGCAGATAGTCCAGAATAAAAGATTAAAAACTTAATAGGTGTGGCAATTAATAAAATCTTAATTGTTGACATTCTCAAAGGATTGATCGGGAAAATCAAAGCACACTTTATTATTCATAAAACAAGGAAAATTATGGCAGCTAAAGAAAGAGTAGGTGTAGTTGTCAGCAACAAAATGGACAAAACAATAGTGGTGGCGATCGAAAACCGGTCTGCCCACCCGAAGTACGGCAAAACAGTCGTGAAAACTAAAAAATATAAAGTTCACGACGAAGAAAATAAATGTAACGAAGGCGATCGCGTTCGGATTACAGAAACTCGTCCAATGAGTCGTACTAAACGTTGGCAACTTGCTGAGATCCTAAATACCAAGATTAGTTAATAGTTGATTTTATTGGCTTTGGTGGAGCGATTAAAATTAACAAATAAATTAACTTTAATTCTAACACATCTATAAAAATCACAAAAACAGCAATGATTCAACAACAGTCCATATTAAATGTAGCTGATAATAGCGGTGCCAGAAAATTAATGTGCATCCGTGTAATAGGTGGTGGTAATCGTCGCTATGCTCGCATAGGTGACGTTATAATAGCTGTAGTCAAAGACGCATCTCCTAACATGGCGGTCAAAAAGTCAGATGTAGTTAGAGCTGTTGTTGTTCGTACTAGGAAAGGTTTACGTCGAGATAGTGGTATGAGCATTAGATTTGATGATAATGCAGCAGTAATTATCAACCAGGATGGAAATCCACGAGGAACTCGTGTATTTGGTCCAGTAGCTCGTGAATTACGAGACAAAAATTTCACTAAAATCGTATCCCTAGCACCGGAGGTACTGTAAATGGCTAAAAAGAAAAAACCTCAAATGAGCGCACAGGGAAAACCTATACGCTATAAAATGCACGTAAAAAAAGGTGACACAGTTCAAATAATTGCTGGAAAAGATAAAGGCAAAGTAAGCGAAATTATGCAGGTGTTGCCAAAAATCAGCAAAGTAGTAGTGAAAGATGTTAACGTCAAAACAAAGCACGTTAAACCTCAGCAAGAAGGAGAGTCAGGTAAAATTGTTACCATTGAAGCTCCGATTCATAGCTCTAACGTTATGCTCTACTCTAGCAAAGAAAAGGTAGCTAGTCGCATTTGTTACACATTTACAGATGATGGTCGCAAAGTGCGAAAGCTGAAAAAAACAGGAGAAATTATTGATTAAACTGTAGGAAAAAGTATGAAGAAAAATGGTTGAAACTAGTAAATTAAAGACCAAAATCAAATTACTTTTTACTGCATAAATTACTAAACTATATAGTTACTAAAACTATGGCAGAGAGACTAAAAAGTTTTTATCAAGAAAAAATTGTTCCTAAAATGATGGAGCAATTTAAGTATAAAAATATTCACCAGGTACCAAAACTGGTTAAAGTAACATTGAACCGGGGTTTAGGAGAAGCATCTCAAAATGCTAAAGCTCTAGACTCATCAATCAAGGAAATAGCTACAATTACGGGCCAAAAACCAGTAGTAACTAGGGCAAAAAAAGCGATCGCCGGATTTAAAATTCGTAACGGAATGCCAGTAGGAGTTATGGTGACTCTACGCTCTGGAAAAATGTATGAATTTCTAGACCGACTAATTAATTTAGCATTACCTAGAATTAGAGACTTTAGAGGCATAAATCCTAAAAGCTTTGACGGTCGAGGAAATTACAGCTTAGGCTTAAAAGAACAGCTAATTTTTCCAGAAATAGAATATGACAGTATCGATCAAATTCGGGGAATGGATATTTCAATTATTACCACAGCTAACACTGATGAGGAAGGTCGCGCGTTACTTAAAGAAATGGGAATGCCCTTTCGGAGTAATTAACTTAAAGTAGTTAAGGAAAAAAGGAAAAAATGGCGGCTAACGACACAATATCTGATATGTTGACGCGAATTCGCAACTCCTGCATGGCGCAACATACAACAACAAAAGTTCCAGCAACAAAGATGACTCGCAGTATTGCCAAAGTATTGAGCGAGGAAGGTTTTATTGGTGGGTTTGAACAAGAAGGCGAAGGTATTAAGAAGTTCCTAGTAATTTCTTTAAAATACAAAGGCAAAAATCGACAACCCATTATTAGATATCTGAAGCGAGTTAGTAAACCTGGACTCCGGGTATATAAAAATCGTAAAGAATTACCACGAGTTTTAGGTGGAATAGGAATAGCTATTATTTCTACATCTAGTGGAATTATGACTGATAGAGAAGCTAGAAAAAGAGGCATCGGAGGAGAAATCCTTTGTTATGTTTGGTAGTAAATAATAATTAATAATTAATAATTAATAATTAATAATTAATTATCCTTTAAAAGAACAGGATCAACTCAAAGTTTTTTTCTTTTTATCTCTGTAAAAAAGGAAGCTTAAAACCACTTTTTTTTGGTAAAACTGTTGATTTCGTGTCTTGAATTGATGTAATTAAAACTTTTGCAAGAGGTCTGTTCGAGAGCTATTCACTAACCCAAACAAAACAATATCTAGCAACCTTATATATAAACAAAGAAAGCTATGTCTCGAATTGGTAAACTTCCAATTAAGATTCCCAACAAAGTGACCGTTACTATTGATGGTCAAAAAGTTACAGTAAAAGGCCCAAAAGGTGAACTGTCTAGAGTTTTGCCACCAGAAATAGCTGTCGAGCAGCAAGAAGACAATGTTGTGGTTAAACCACAAACTGAAACTCGTCGCGCTCGTCAGCGATACGGTCTATGTAGAACTTTAGTTGCCAATATGGTCGAAGGCGTATCAAAAGGATACGAAAAGCGACTACAAATTCAAGGAGTAGGGTATCGTGCTCAAGTTCAAGGCAAGAACTTGATCTTAAACGTAGGTTACAGTAAACCAGTAGAAATGCCTTCCCCTGAGGGTATTCAGGTGGCAGTAGAAAATAATACAAATGTAATTGTTACTGGCATCAATAAAGAATTGGTAGGAAATACTGCTGCGCGAATTCGTGCTGTTCGTCCACCAGAAGTATACAAAGGTAAAGGCATTCGCTATGCGGGTGAAATGATTAAACTCAAAGCAGGTAAATCAGGTAAGAAATAGACAATGAAGTATACTCGTCAAGACTCTCTCAGAAAGCGGCATCGTCGGGTGCGAAAAAAGGTATTTGGTACATCAGAACGCCCTAGATTATCAGTATTTCGCTCAAATCTGCATATCTATGCTCAAGTAATTGATGATACTAAACAACATACCTTAGCTGCAGCATCAACTGTAGAACCAGAATTAAAATCAAGTTCAGGAGCTAACTGTGATGCTTCTGTGCAAGTAGGAAAATTAATTGCACAGCGATCGCTGGAAAAAGGAATAGAAAAAGTAGTTTTCGACCGTGGTGGAAATATCTATCATGGTCGTGTAAAAGCTTTAGCTGAGGCAGCTCGTGAAGCTGGATTAGACTTCTAGATAATTAGTAAAGTTACACACAAAAAATGAACTTGACAAAAGGTAACAACTATGGCAGAACAGCAGCAACGTCGTAAAAAAAATAACCGTGCAAAAGAGAAAGAAAGTGAATGGCAAGAAAGGGTTGTCCAAATTCGCCGAGTAACTAAAGTTGTTAAAGGTGGTAAAAACCTGAGTTTCCGGGCTATTGTCGTTGTAGGCAATGAAAAAGGTCAAGTAGGTGTAGGAGTGGGTAAAGCAGCAGATGTTATAGGTGCTGTTAAGAAAGGAGTTGCGGATGGCAAAAAACACATGATAGAAGTCCCACTCACAAAATCTAACTCTATTCCACATCCTGTCAATGGTTTTGGTGGTGGAGCTAAAGTAATGATGCGACCAGCAGCACCAGGTACGGGAGTTATCGCGGGAGGAGCTGTGAGAACAGTTCTTGAACTAGCAGGTGTTCAGAATATATTAGCCAAACAGCTAGGTTCTAACAATCCATTAAATAATGCTAGAGCTGCTGTTAACGCTTTATCAGCTTTGAGAACATTGTCCGATGTAGCTCAAGAAAGAGAC
>NZ_CEZPJD010000020.1:1931-26947 GCF_983059655.1 Okeania sp. | reverse complement strand
ATCATTGTTTAAAAAATTCTATTGGTACAATTGCATTTGGTTGGAATAAAGGTCAGAAAAATCAAATAGAATTAGGAAAAAAAAGTAATTCAGAATTTGTACCAATTCCTACAGCTAGATTGAAAAAAAGAATAGCTCAATTATGTGATGAGTATGGAATTATATTTATAGAAACAGAAGAAAGTTATACAAGTATTGCTTCATTTTTAGATGGTGACTATCTGCCTAATTATGGTGAGAAACCCAATGATTGGAAACCGTCAGGAAAAAGAGTAAAGCGTGGTTTGTATAGAAGTGGTAATAATTGTTTTGTGAATGCAGACTGTAATGGGGCTGCAAATATCATCACAAAAGTAAGCAGAAAGCTAGGTTTAAACTTAAGCAGACTGTGTAGGGGCACTTTGACTTGTCCCCAAAGAGTATATCTTTGGTCAGCTAAGAACAGATGGAGCAACAAGGATTTATCCTGTTGCGTAGTATCTGCTTAGAATCCCCATGACTTAAGTCCGGGGAGTAGTCAATCATATTATTTCCTGTAGCTCACACCACACTCTTGAGATACCCAACCGGATATCGTTTCAATTAATTTTTTCTTGCCTGTTTCAATGTTTTACTTAACTGAATCTGTGATAAAGACCGCACCAAACTCAGATTAAAAGGTTGTTCGCTAATAGCCTGAGCATAAGATGCTTGCAAATAAGAACTATATTCAGGGCGATCGGCGACATGAGTTTGGAAGAATGCTAAACCAATAGCGTTAGCATAACCATTAACTACTTCTGGATCTGGTTGAATTAATTCTCCTAGAGAAGTGAAACTATTTTCTCTAATTGCCCCAAAATCAATATTGATATGATCTGCTCCCTCTGTTAAGACCAAATATTTATCAGGAGTTGTCAACCAAGTAAAAGAGTTTGCTTGTTCTAAAACAATAGGAGTAATTTTATCTTCACTTGCGCTTCCCCACAACACAGGTAACTCAATCTGACTCAAACCAGCTTTTCCAAATACACTGCTATTGACTGGATCTAGTACAAATATTCCTGCTATTCTATCATCTTTCAAATTATATTTTTGAGCTTTCAATTCCAAAGCACGACACTGTAGCAGTAGCGACATATTCAAAACTTCCATCTGTGGGCCACAGTCTTGTTTGAGTTGCTGAAAGTTAATCTCTGCACCTGCTAAAGCAAGAGCAGTATAAGCTCCAAAGGAATGACCAAATATACCTACTTTTTTCAGATTTAATTGATTGTGGAATTGATATTGATTTAACTGCTCTAATTCATTTAATAAGAAAGAAATATCTAAGGGGCGGTCAATAAATTCATTGCCATGGAACATCTCCTTAGTTTTACCTGCTAAAAATTTCTGGATATATTCATAATTGCTACCTGGGTGTTGAGGTAGAGCAACAGCAAATCCATAAGAAGCTAAATGTTTAGCTAAACTTTTAAAATTAACTCCATTGGAACCTAAACCGTGAGAAATTACAACTACAGGAATTGATATTTCTGTTGAAGAGATATTGGGTAAATAAAGTTGTACTGAAAAATGGCGATCGCGCCCTTTATCTTCCAGGGTAATTTGTTGCTGGGAAAAGCTATATTGTCCTTTTTTCCTAATATCTGGTAACTGAGAAAAATCTACTTTTTCTTCTCTGTAAGCTTCTGTTTGTGTGATATTTGCTACAGTTTCTATAAAAGTTTTTGTGTTTTCTTGTACAGCAGTGATTTTTTCAGTTACAGCCAAAATTTCTTTTGTATCCAGCCATATCGTATCACTGGGAAAATGACGGATAAAATTCATAATAGTTAAGCCGTTAGTATCATTAGCGGCCTTTAATAAAGCAGTTCTAATTTCTTCAGCACCATTTTCAACAGCAGTTAAATTCTCATTTTCAGAACTTGATGAAGTTTTGATTACTTGCCCTAAATTTCTGAGGAATAATTCTCCCATAGGTGAGTTGATAAATTGAGATACTATCTGAGGAGGAAAATTATAGCGGTGTTGTAATAGTTCCCGATATTTATCTTCTTTTTCAGCTTCTAAAAGTAGCATATAACTAGCTAATTCATAGCTAATTTCTCCACTTTTGGCATAATTTTCTAATGCTGATACAGGAATAAAAATATTTAGACCTTTGTGACCAACAGAAACCTGTTTGGCAGCATTTACTGGTAAAGTAGTTAAAAGAGCCGGAATTATACTTAGGGTTAGAGATTTAAACCAATGCTTCAAATTAGAAAAATTGCGTTTTTTCTTGTTTGTTTTTTTTGCTGGAAATACTTTATTTTTCACTCTTATGTTACTCCTAATTACTCCTATAATTAATTAATAATTTTTCAGTAGCCTATGACTGCTTTTCGAGAAAGCATACTAACCCTAAAGTTGTTAATGCTAGACAAATAAACACACTATCCCCCTAAGAAATCATTGCTCGATTGAAGGGATAATTCTATATAACTAATTGAGATTAATTCAGGTTTGCAGAAAAAAATGTTTACTGCTTTTTCTCAGCTTTATTTATGAATTACCGAAAAACTGTGTTTTAAAGCCTCCCATTGTAAGGGGATAAAAGTGGTCGTTAGCCGAGCTGCCCGTAGGGTGGGATGGCATTTTGCTCCGCAACATAATAAAGCAGAGCGACTCTGATAAGAGCAGAAAACCTCACCATATCCAATCAACTAAGAGAAGAAAAATTTTCCTTTGAGTTGTTAATAATTATTAATTATTCATTATTAATTATTAATTATTGAAAGTGCCTTTGGAGATACTATAATTCAGTATGTCAGAGTGTTGATTTACTTTTTGCATCGTTTTATACTGATCTTTTTCGTCAACTTATAATAAAATCAATAAAAATATTCAATTAGTAATTAAACATTTGACTTGCATATAGCGTATTAGCAAAGATAGAAATATTTACTGACAGTGACTAAAAATAAGAAGCAAACTAGATGTGTAGTTTATTTGCAACTGTATATTGATAGCCAAAACACATCATATTAATATTTATGAACTGAGATAATCCATTGCTTTTTCTACTAGCTCTTGAAAGGATAGCTAAAAGAATAAAACATATTATCTCATATTAAATCTATTTAATTAATTACAATATAACTTCTTAAGATTATTTTATTAGAGCTGATTTATAAAGTATATCAGCTCTAAGTTTGGTTAAAACTGATTTGGAGTAATTATTAACTTGGGTTCAGCAATATATAGTTCTGTACGATATATTAAATAAACTAAACCTTTTTTATCTACCCATCGCTCATATAATGCTTTCAAACTTGCCGTAATTTGTTCTCGTTCATAACCTTGATTTGGTACTGATGAAGAACTCATAATACGACCTATTAATCCTGGTAAATCTAACTCTTGTCTATGAGCAAATGTTGAATGTTGAAAATTGACAAAATAGGAACTTTTTTCTATAGAGGCAATTGAAAAGCGTCGCTTTTTTTTAGTGTTGGGATGATGTTTAGATATCTGCTTCATTAAGTTACTATTTTCTTTAGTAAATCCATCTTCTCTATTCCAGTTATTCCATAAAAGTACTAATTTGCCAGATGGTTTCAAAATTCTGTGAAATTCCTGTAAAGTAGGTTCAAGATTAAACCAATGAAAAGCATGAAAACAAGTTACTAAATCAACTGATTCATTAGGAAGATTAGTTGTTTCTGCCGCTGCTTCTCTAAACTCTATTAAAGGGTGAGATTTAGCAGCATTTTTCATTTTAATATTTGGTTCAATAGCTATTACATTAATACCTTCTTCAGCTAACATTCTAGAACCTATTCCTGTACCAGCTCCAATATCTGCTGCTACTAATTCTGAAGGATTTTCAAATCCAGAAATTATTAAAGCAATCGCTTCTTTTGGATAATTTGGTCTATACTGAGCGTAATCTTTAGCTCGATCAGAAAACCGATTTAGTGGGTTCATTGGATCTCAGCATACCTTAACTAATATTACTCTGAATAACTTTAACTCATTTATCAAATCATGGCATTTAACGAAGTCAGAATTCAGAAGATTGTTAGGGGTTAACAATTCAACTATTGCTTGACCCTAACTAAACAGCCATAATCATAATGAGCAATTCTAAGGATTTCCGAAAATGGCAGAAATTAACGGCGTAATGATGCAATATTTCCACTGGTATATTGACCCAAATCTTATCCTGTGGAATCAAGTGGCAACTAAGGCCCAAGAATTAGCAGATGCAGGATTTACCGCGATGTGGCTACCACCAGCTTACAAAGGTACAGGGGGCATTTATGATGTGGGATATGAGGTTTATGATATGTATGACCTGGGGGAATTTGACCAAAAAGGTACTGTTCGGACAAAATATGGCGATCGCCAACAATATCTAGATGCCATTCAAGCTTTACATAATGTTGGTATCCAAGTCTATGCTGATGCAATTCTCAATCATCGCATGGGTGCTGATGGAGCTGAAATTGTCAAAGCAACTCCTTTTGCCAAAAATAACCGTATTTATCCCTTGGGAGAAATGCGTGAAGTTAAAGTTTCTACTCATTTCGCATTTCCCGGTAGGCAAAAAAAGTATTCTGACTTCCAGTGGCATTGGTGGCATTTTGATGCGGTTGATTATGATGACTACAGCAAAGAGCAAAATACAATTTATTTATTTGAAAGAAAAAGCTTTGATGATTATGTAGTGTTAGAAAATGGCAACTACACTTATCTGATGGGATGTGATATTGATTTCCAGAGTAGAGAAGTTCGTGATGAAGTGATACGTTGGGGTAAATGGTATCTGGAAACTACCGGTGTTGATGGTTTTCGACTTGATGCCACTAAACATATTTCTTCCTGGTTTTTTCCCTTTTGGATCGATATACTAGAAGGTTATTTTCAGAAAGATTTATTTATGATAGGTGAATATTGGTTCAACGATATTAATACCCTACACTGGTATATCAATTCAGTTCGTGGCAGAATGTCTGTATTTGACGTTCCCCTACATTACAATTTTTACTATGCGAGTAAGTCGAGCGGGCATTATGATATGCGCCATATTCTCAATGGTACTTTGATGCAGGAGCGTCCGATGAATGCTGTAACTTTTGTGGAAAGCCATGATTCACAACCTTTACAACCATTGGAAGCTCCTGTTGAATCTTGGTTTAAGCCTTTAGCTTATGCCATTATTTTGTTACGTCGTGAAGGATACCCTTGTGTTTTTTATGCTGACTATTATGGTGCGGAGTATGAAGACTATGGGAAAGATGGTAACCGTTACCAGATTTTCTTACCATCCCACCGTTGGATAATTGATAAATTTTTGTTTGCCCGCAAATACTATGGTTATGGCGAGCAATATGATTATTTCGATCATTATAATACTGTAGGTTGGACTCGTTTGGGTAATGAGGAACACCCAAAAGCAATGGCTGTAATTATGAGCGATCGCTATCCAGGTTACAAGTGGATGCAAGTTGGTCAGGCAAATGCTAAGTTTTATGACCTCACGGAACATATTCAGGAACCCATTTATACTAACGAGTCTGGTTGGGCTAAGTTTCGGTGTAATGGCGAGTCAGTTTCTGTTTGGTTGCAAGAATAAAGAGGGAGTGAGGGAGTAGGGGAGTAGGAAGTAGGGGAGTGAGGGAGTGAGGGAGTGGGGGAGAAGTCTAATCGAGTAGTGGAGTAACACACCTAAAACTGTGCAATAGATGTTTGTTTCTAGGTGTCTTTTTCGCCCCATCCCCCTATCTCCCCATCTCTATTCTTAAATAGATTTCATAAGGGTTCTATATGATTAGTATATTCGCATTTAATTAGAGCTTGCTGATTAAATCTCAAAGCATTTATAGATAAAGGTAAGTGTTTTTTGAGCTTCCGGAAAAAGTACCTAGTTTTTAGCTCTTTATGCTCAAAAAGTCAGCATTTTGGGCAGGAGAGTAGCCCAAAAATTACTCCCCTACTCCCCACTCCCCCTACTCCCCCGCTCCCCTACTCCCCTACTCCGCTACTCCCCTACTCCTTAATCAGCAAGCCCTAATTAATTTGCATTCCTGGCAACCAAATAATTAAACTCAAAAGACTAATAAATAAAGTAGGTAAAATGATAGCTAAACTAATGCCACAATAATTTTTCCAGCTAATCTGAAAATTATGTTGCTTCATCATATAAAACCAACATAGAGTAGACAGACTACCAATAGGGGTAATTTTAGCACCCACGGCACAGCCAATAATAGTGGCGTAAACCATTGCTTCTGAAATATTAGAATCTATTATTTGTGCAGCTTGAATTGTCAATATGTTAATCAAAGAAGATGGTAAATTATTACAGACTGCGCTCATAAATGCAGATAAAAAACCAGTAGCAATAATAGCTAGAGAAAATCCCCATCCAGAGATTTGAACTAACAAATATTTCATTACATCTGTTAAACCATAGTTACTTAGACCAAAAACTATTATGTACATTCCCCAGATAAATAAAATAACTGGTAGGAAAGGATTAAATATCAATTTAAAGAGAGAAAAACAGTGATTTGTTAAAATTTTAGTTTGAGAAATAAAATATTGGAATTTATAATTATTCTGCCAAGCATTAACTACAATTTTGCGTTCTCTTTCACTCTCAAGTAATTCTTTAGTTTCTAGGTATAAATCATGTTTATTTTGACTTTTATCAGCAAGTTTCAGACTAATGTTTGGTTCTATACTAGCTGCTGGCAATGCTCTTTCTAGATAATTTTTTCTGAATCTAAAGTTTTTATATTTTCTAGGAATATCAGGCCAAAAGTAAAACAACAAAACAATAATACTGATAGTAATTGTCACAAAACTAATAGGTAGCATGACAATTGTATAACTATCAAAAGAAATATTGTATGTACTAGCAGCAATATAATTGACTGAGTTACTGATGGAAAATGGTAGACTACTCGTGTCAGCAACTAAGCCACAAGCTATCAAAAATGAGATGATTTCTGTAGAGGTAAATTTGAGTAAAATGAGAGTTTCAATGACTATTGGTAGAAATAATAAGGTACTACCGTAGTTAGTCAAAATAGCACTAACTAGAGCTACTAATATTAGCAGCATGACAAATAAAAATTTACCACTACCCAGATTCCAATTAGCTATATGAAATCCGAGCCAACGAAAAACTCCCTTTTGCTGCAATATCCAACTAATAGTTATTAAGGTTAGTAAGGTTAAGGTAGTATTTACTAAAATTGCCCAAATCAATGTAGGCAGATTTGCTATAGAAACTAGGCCAGTTGTCAGTGTTAGACAAACTCCTATCATTGCACTAAAACCTATATTTAAACCTTTTGGCTGCCAAAATACAAGAATTAGAGTACCTAGAAAAATTAATGAACTTAAAACTATTTGCCAAGCCATAATATAGGCGATTATTATTTATTTTTGTGATTTTTTTTTCTAATAATTACTATAACATTATTCAGATCATATCCAATTAATACAAGTATCAAAAAATCTTAATATAAGAATTTTTAGTAATACCATGTCTAGATGATTAAGTATAATAAAAATATTCTATTGAATCGCTCTTGAATTTACACCTACTACCTACCACTTCAGAAATTTATTATATAGCAGAAGGAACAAAGAAGAATAAAGAATAAATAAGAAAAAGTCTTACTTGATCTGATATTAAGTAATTGACACAAGCCTTATCACTTTTTTGATAATTGGCACTCTATTTAGCATTAACTATTCTTCTGTTTAATTCTCCCCCACTCCCCCACTCCCCTACTCCCCTACTCCCCTACTCCCCTACTCCTCCGCTCAATAAATGGTCTAAGGTAAAGCATAAAATCCTAAATGGTTAGCAATGGAACGTTCGCGCATAGGTATAAGAGTATGAGTTGGTGAATTTAATAATTTAGCTTGGGAATTAGAGTTTACTACTAAAGTTGTTGAACCACCACCATCTAAATTCAATGCTTTATCAGCACCTAAATTAATAATAAATTCAGTTAATTCTGCCAAGGTAACACCATCACTATAAAAAGGCTGTTTACCATCAACTACAACTAACCATAATTTATCTCCTGTTTGATTAATTGCTACTGCTGTCCGTGGATAGGGTTTTTCATTCAAAGGTGAATTTTTTGGCAGAGTAACTGCTTGACCATTAGCAACTAAAATTAAATTACCAGAGATAGCTTGAATAGTTTGAGTCGAACAAATAGAGTTATCTGATATTTGAGCATAATTATTCACACTCAAACATAAAGTCGGCCAGTTTCTATCAATTATAGAGTAGTCATCACCATTAGATATTACCCGTCCAACTACATTAACTAAATCACCACTTTTAGGGTAAAAATCCCAAGGTGTCTTTTCATAAAAGGGGGAGAAAAAATTGGCATTTATTGCTATTTTTAAATCAAATTCATTGATAAATTCAGAAGTGGTACGGGCGCGAATTTTCATGTCTGGATAAGTAGAAATTCTCGGTGTAACTAATGCTTTTACTCCAGGAGTATTCAGATCTATAGTAACAACATGGATCATTATCGGACGGGGTTGAAAAAGAGCAAGTCTTTGATAAATAATTCCTGGAAATAATAATAAATTAGTGTTAGTTCGATGTGGACGAATAATAGCAAGTATAGTAATAATTATTAGTCGTAAAACCAAGCAGAAAATTATGCTAATAGTTAACAGTGATCGCCATGTAAAAATTCTAGAGCGAGACATTAAATAAAGTCCTAATAACTATAACAGTACAAAGAATCTTTTATATTCTAACTTTGTAAGAATTTCCTGCGAACTTCTTCCCTATGGGATGCGACGCAAACGCAAACAGCCGTCAGCTATTAGCTATCAGCTATTACTTTTATTCTAACCCTGTAATTAAGGTTGCTGCGTAATTGCACATATATCCAATAACCTCATAATCAGAATTTTAAGCTATTAGACATAAGCGTGAGAATTCAAAATAAAATAAATTCTTATCCATAAGCGATCGATTATTTATCACTATTCCCAGAACTGGTATTTCCTGTTTCTTCTTTTGGAGGAGATGTCTATTGATGGTGAGGTTATTGAACCGGATTTTATATTATACCAATTTAAAAAAATAATGCTATAAAAAGTGGACCTAGAGCAGATATGCTTAAAAATAGCCGATCTAGTTCATTTTAGATAGTTATTTATATTTTTTTTCCCTTTTATTGAATATTTACCCCTTCTTCCTTATTCCCTCTTCCTTCTTTCTTACTTCTACCATTTGTAACAAACATCTATGAAATTGGTATATTAATGGAAATCTAGAAATTAATACTGTATCATGTCCTGATAATTAGTTATAAAAATAACCTTCTCCCTTTAAACTTTTCTTTCCCTTCAGTCTTCTGCACCCTGCCTTCCCTCCTCCAAAGTATAGTTATTCAACCGTTAGCGCAGCTCCCCCTCTGGGGGAACATGATATTACTTGGAATCTACCGTAAAAATATGAATGAAATAAAAATTAAAAAAAATTGAAACAATTAGAAGCTGTGTAGATGCCACATTCAAAAATTAATTGTTAGGATTGTAAAAGTTAAAGTATTAATACATAAGTCGGTTGAAAAGCATTGAGTAGATCGGAAAAATTTTACTGCCAAAATCTATTTACTAAGTTATTACAATAGTATAATTCTCAATAATCTGTAGATGTAGAAAATGGCCGATAAAAATTCCGCTAGTCATTTAATCTCAGCAGAAATAAAAATCCTAGCTTTCATCTTCCACCCAAAATTTTGCTAGAGTAATCTAGGATAACAGTTAATATATATTAAAATATATGATTAAACTTACATACAAAGCCATTTTACTATGGCAAAAATTTGACTAATAAGTAAAATCTCCTCGATGGACTTACTCAAGAAATTCTGCGATAAAACTCATGTCGGTTAAACAAAATCAATTCACAGTTCAATTTTGGGGCGTAAGAGGTAGTATTGCTTCTCCCGGAGCAGAAACAGTAAGATATGGAGGTAATACTCCTTGTGTAGAAATGCGAGTTGGTGGACATCGCCTGATTTTTGACGGTGGAACTGGCCTAAGAGTTTTGGGTCAATCCCTGCTCTCTCAAATGCCCGTAGAAGCCCATATGTTTTTTACCCATACCCACTGGGATCATATTCAAGGCTTTCCTTTTTTTGCACCTGCTTTTGTGAAAAAAAATCGTTTCTATATATATGGAGCAATTTCTCCCAATGGAGCTACTATTCAACAGAGGCTTAATGACCAGATGCTCAACCCTAATTTTCCTGTACCTTTGCAAATTATGGGGGCTGAACTTAAGTTTTTCGATTTGGAAATAAGTCAGCCAGTTAAAATTGGCGATATAGTTGTTGAAAGTGCTTTGCTAAACCACCCAGGAGAAGCAGTGGGATATCGTGTCAACTGGCAAGGATATGCTGCAGCCTATGTTACTGACACAGAACATTTTCCCGATCGCTTTGATGAAAATGTTTTATTTTTGGCTCGTCAAGCAGATGTATTAGTCTATGATGCTACTTATACAGATGAAGAATATTATTCCGACAAGTCTAGTAAAATAGGCTGGGGACATTCAACTTGGCAGGAAGCTGTAAAAATTGCTAAAGCAGCTCAAGTAAAAAAATTAGTGATTTTTCACCATGATCCTATACATAACGATGATTTCTTAGATAAAGTAGGAGAGCAAGTAGCAGAAAAATTTCCTAATAGTTTGATGGCAAGAGAAGGTTTGTCAATTCAATTAATTCCCCCAAGCAATAGTGAAGACAATAATTCAGCAGTAAAACACTCCAAGAAAAGCTAAAACTTTAGTTTCATGTGAATTTTGTGAGTAAGCTGACAAAAAATATAGATGAATAAAGATTAAATGTAGTAGAAAATAATTCAATCAATCAAAATATAAGGTGTGTGGGTAACTTCTTCTTTAGCTACAGTATTAACTCCAACTACCGTTGCCTTAGGAAACTTTGATGGTTTACATCGAGGACATAGGCAAGTAGTCCAACCAATTTTAAAATTAGATACTAGAAAAAATTCACTCTATGTTTATCCATCAGAAATAGATACAGAAGTAGATAAAGACACAAAGCTCCCATTATTAAATTCATCATGGTATTGCCAAAGAGAATTGGACAAAAATGATGACTGCCAAGAGCCAAAAATTTATTCAACTGTTGTCACTTTTAATCCTCATCCCCAAGAGTTTTTTAGTGGAAAACCAAAAAAATTGTTAGCTCCACTAGATGAAAAATTAGCTCTTTTTCAACAGATGGGAGTCGAACAGGTAGTATTACTGAAATTTGACCAAGAATTGGCAAATTTAACTCCTACTCAATTTGTAGAAAAAATCTTGGTAAAACACTTAAAAGCAAGTAAAGTAAGTGTAGGATGGGACTTTTGCTTTGGACGAAACAGAGCAGGAAAAGCAACAGATTTACAGACTATTGCAGCTAACCATAATATAGAGTCTACTATTGTACCTCTATACACTTGTGAAAATGGAGAACGCATTAGTAGTTCTATAATTCGCCAAGCTCTTGAGCAAGGAGACCTCAAAAAATCTAATCGTTTATTAGGTCGTCCCTACAGTTTAGTTGGTCAGGTGGTAGAAGGGCAAAAATTAGGTAGAACTTTAGGATTTCCTACAGCTAATCTACAGCTACCGCCACAAAAATTTTTGCCTCGTTTTGGAGTTTATGCTGTGGAGGTCTATATTCTTGAACAGAAGCAATTTCAGGAAAATTCTTCTGGCGATCGCCCCTACTTAGGAGTAATGAATGTTGGTTGTCGCCCCACACTAAATGGTCTACACCCAACTACAGAAATTCACTTGTTAAATTGGTCTGGAGATTTATACGATCGGACTCTAAGAGTAAATTTGATTGAATTTTTAAGACCCGAACAAAAATTTGCTTCTTTAGATTTACTAAAAGCAAAGATTGAAGAAGATTGTGCAGTTGCTAGAAGTATACTCGTAAGTCATACTAAATAAATTGAATATAAAAGAATGTAGTTGTTTCAATGCAAAATAGTTTAGTTATTGGTAAATGTTGTATCACTCTAATCGAACGTTGGTTTTTAATTAATTATTAAACTTCCTTAGAAAAGAGGGGTAAGCATTTCCTACAGAATGCTGCGCAAATAGCCGTCAGCTAGCCTTCTATGGTCGTAACTACGTTATCAGCTATTGCTTCTAGTTTGGAATAGAAGCTTTATTAATTGTCTTACTACAAAAGTTGTTTCCCTTGCACTTAAAGTCAGTTGTTAATTTAAACACTGTCCTATATGAGAGAGTCTTGTTACTAATAGCTAATAGCTAATAGCTGAATGCTTACAAAGAAAGAGTAGGGAGTAGGGCAGAAAGAATTGATAATTTATATGGGATAATTGATGTTATTTTTGATGACTGGAGATGTCTACTGATCGAACGTATCAACAATAAATTATGCAAAGCTAAAAAAAATATAGCATTCCTGTTTGATTTGTAAAATTTGATGAATAATTTAGCCTAGATATTTTATCAAACTTCTATGTAGCTAAAATTTAAAAAGTTTTACTGGTAGTTTTAAATTGGACTAAAGTTTTAATTTATATAATTTTTAGCCAAAACTGTCTATGATATAATCTAGTTCGAGAATAGGTATAGGTTACAGTTTTTGCTTTCAGTGGTGAGCTTTTTTGTGATGTTTCATCTGGCATTACTGGCCTTCCGAAATCTCTCTAGATTGCATTTAATTTTGGAGGTCAATTATGTCGGTTTACGTTGGAAACCTTTCCTACGATGCCACAGATGAAGATATAAGAGATGTCTTCAAAGATTACGGTAGCGTTAAGCGAGTACAAGTTCCTTCAGACCGTGAAACTGGTCGCCCCAGGGGCTTTGCTTTTGTAGAAATGGAGACAGAAGATGAAGAGACAGCAGCCATTGAAGCACTTGATGGTGCTGAATGGATGGGACGTACTCTCAAAGTCAATAAAGCAAGGCCACGAGAAGGTGGTCGAGGGTCATCTGGTGGTGGCGGAAGAAGAGGGGGAGGAGAGAAATTCTCTCGTGAGTACTAAACTCTCATAATGAAATTAGGTTCAACTCAAGGGATAGGAATTCATCCTGTTCCTTTCATATCTCCGTATTAATCACAATATGAGCGATAATTTTTCTGATGACAATAGCGCGATCTTGCTTTGAAGTATTAAACTTCAAGAAATTGTCAAAATCAAATTTTTGGCCTTAATTTTTTTGATGTTTATCTTTACTGTTGATTGTGCTAGGTTTTTTCCACAAGAGTGTTAATTTTTTCAATGATTGAAAGAGTCTTCATTGAGGAGTTAAAAACCAGGATATTTAGGACTTTAAGTCAATATTTACCAATCCAAAATTGATTCAACTAACAAAAATCACTCAATATTAGTTGTTTATAGTAGTAGCATTACTAAAGATATAAGCTTATCAGGAAAGGCATAAGACATAAAGCATAAGAAAATTCTGACTCCTGCCCTCTGCCTTTACCGATCAAAGTAATTAGGGCTTGGTGATTAAATTTTAAAGCATTGACGGATAAAGCTTTTAGCCTTTTTGGAGGGAAAAAAAGAGCTTGCTTTTTGGTATAACAAAGTTCAAAAAGTTAGTATTGAGGGCAGACAAAGGCAGAACAATCTTGGGACAACTCTTCTTTCTACCTCCTCTATGATTCCCATTCCTACTGACTTCTAACTCCTGATTCCTCCCCTAACTCATAAGACTTTTGCAGCAAACCCTATATTATTTACATAGTAATCCTAAATAGATTGTGCAAATTCTTATAACAGTTAATCTTAACTGAAAACTTTAAAATTATCTACATTGCCAATCCGATGTATCTCATACTTGAGATAAAATCCGGTTGAATAATTATTAGAGTTGTTGGGAGTAGGAGAGTGTAGAAGATTAAATATTAAACATCTCCAATAATCAAAAATTAAATCAATTATCATACATAGATAATCAATTATTTTCCTCTATTCCCTCTTTTGGATAAAATTTCTATTGAATTGACTTCTCTCCCGACTAAAGCATGGGTGATTCTAAGCAGTTGTTCTTAATCAGTTTAAAAACGCGATTCTTCACAGCTACTAGCTTTCACTGGGCATGATTAGTTTTTTCCAGTGGTGGTAGTCAAAAACCACCTACAAACTCAAATATGCTGACAAGAATCCACATACATCGCCCTTACTTTTGTCTCTCTTTCAGAGTGGTTTTACTCAAGTTCGAGCTATAAATCCCTATCCTTGCTGCCTGTTTGTCTGTGCCTTAGTCTTGCTAGAAACATACTACTAGTTTCTTCCCGACAGGAGTTTCACCCCTACTAGTAAAGAGTCTATCGGACAAACTTTGTTTCTACTTGCATTCATTAGAATTATCCCACGTTTTAGGATACTTGGAAATAAATTCCCACAACTTTTTTTCATCCAAGGGCTAAAGCCACTTGGCTTTCAACTGCACGTTTTTTTTGTAATTATAGAATTACCAACATATGCTGTACAACCCGATTCTATATGACTCCTAACTCCTTTACCGGCATTAACAATACTTATGCCTCTACTTTCTGGCCCAAAAGCTAATGTAGATATTATGCGGTTCGCCCCTAGCACCAAAATATTACAACTTAAATAGGATTCCTATAGTTGACATTCTCTCCCGTTAAATCAAAGATTATCAATGAGAGACTCCCAAACCTCACGATTCAGGTTTATTGCTTAAATGGTACTTATCTAGGTTGAAAACAATACTCGACAGTACGCCTATACAGTCAATTTGCTCTACGATCTGCAAAGGCTGTGGTGATATCTTAATGTTATTATATTCCCATTGTATCATAATTCTATATCAATGGAGCGCTTATTATTTGTTTGGCCGCGATTCATCTCCCGGTAAATCGCAGATTATACCGGGAGTCTTCAAAGCTCCATTTTTGATAGCAAATCATAATTTTATGAAAGAAAGTATTGAAAAGCTGAAACAAAATCTTCGTCAGACTATTGTGGGAAAAGAAGATGCCATTAACCTAGTATTAGTGGCGCTGCTTTCGGAGGGTCATGTTCTTTTAGAAGATGTTCCTGGTGTGGGTAAGACCTTATTAGCTAAATCTCTAGCTTATTCGATTGCTGGAAAGTTTCAGCGAGTTCAATGTACTCCCGATCTACTACCTACCGATATTACTGGTACTAATATTTGGAACCCTCGCAGTGGAGAATTTGAATTTCTACCAGGTCCGGTGTTTGCCAATGTACTATTGACAGATGAAATTAATCGTGCTACTCCCCGTACTCAGTCTGCTCTATTAGAAGTGATGGAGGAAAAACAGGTTACTATAGATGGAGTTTCGCGTTCTGTTCCTAAGCCATTTTTTGTCATTGCAACTCAGAACCCTATTGAATATCAGGGAACATTTCCACTACCAGAAGCACAAATGGATCGTTTTAGTTTATCTCTGACATTAGGCTATCCTACAGAGTCTGAAGAGTTACAGATGCTACAAAGAATTTCTGAGGGAGTAGGAATAAGTGAGCTGAAAGCTTGTATTACTTTAGAGGAAGTTGAAGAGTTGCGTCGTTTGTGCCGTCTTGTGAAAGTAGATGAGTCTTTACAAAAATATATTCTCCGACTAGTAAGAGCAACGCGGGAAGATGAAGAAATTACCCTGGGTGTTAGTCCTCGTGGAACAGTTGCTTTGCATCGAGCAGCTCAAGCTTTAGGGTTTCTTGCTGGAAGAGATTACGCTATTCCTGATGATGTGAAATTTCTTTCTCCTTATGTCCTTTCCCATCGTTTGATACCAGCAGGAGGAAGACGTGCTCAAACAATTGTGGAAAGATTACTGACTTCTGTAATGGTTTCCTAAGTTTGAGTTTTTGATCGCTAGAAGTTATGGTTAGCTATTTGATAGTTAACATTCTCCCCGATTTAAAGTCACGGGAATTCATACCGAGCCGTAGTTTCTCGGCGAGTTGACGTTTTACTGGTTCAGAACTTCCGCTAACATTGGCTGCTGCACCTACCCCTCTTGCTTTAACCGGGGTAGGTTTTTTGTACTAAAAAAATGCGAAAGCTAGACATAGCAAGCATTTTAGCGATAATAATTCTGAATATCGAAACCCTTATTCCATAAGAATTTCACAAAAAAAACTACCCCTGTTAAGTCTCCATACTCCGCACGTAATTACACCAAATGCTACCAGATTTGATATTACTCCCTGCATACATCGTGGTCAAAAAAGAAGATAAAAAAGATTGCACCAAAACATGTTTGCCTCCTCATAGTGAACGCAACTATTATTAAACCAATATATAACCAATCGAAGGAAAAGGCGCAAACAGATCGAAAGTTTAAAACTCACTCAGACAACACAATATTTTTTCTCTTCCTTCTGCAATAATGCAATTTTTCTAAATTAGTATTGACATATTAACGACCAGAAGAAGTATTTACACAAAAGTGATGGTACAGCTATTGGTGCAACAAGCATCAATAGCTATAGTTTTTGATGCTTGAAGTGAAGATAATCACTGAAATAGAGAAACTGAAATAGAGAATACGTTAAGTAAGTATTTAGCCTTGACTTAAGATGCTACTGCTGATACTTCTTCTTCCTCATCTTCATCTTCTTCAATAACTTCACCTGCTTCTACTTGACGCAGGTGAATGTGTTTACGTCCCAAAGAAATTTCAAACTCATCTCCTGGCTTTAATTCCATTATTTTAGTGTAAGCCGCACCAATTAGTAAATTACCGTTGGATTGTACGCTAATTCTATAGCTAGCAGAGCGTCCTCCACGGCCATTGCCATTCTGTTTACTATCTAATTGAATCCCTTCAGCATCAATCAAAGCATTCAAAAACTTCATCATGTTAACTCGTTCAACACCATTTTTAGTAACAGTGTAGTAGCCACATTCTCTCGCCTTCTTTTCCTTACTTTGATTACCTAAGTCTTTTACTTTTTTCAGTAAATCTTCCCCAGATAAGGGTTCAATATTTTTCTTTTTAGCCATGTTTTCCGTCCTAACATTTTACTACAGTTATCATTTTTTATCTTGGTTTGTTTAAATTCCAAGAAACGATAAACAAATATTTGCTCGTAAAACTATATTACACTAATTATCTAAATATTTCACATATTCGATCGAATTTTTCACACAATATTCTGAGAAGAGGCATTGATTATACTCAGCAATCATATCTATAGTATGTAATATTAAGCATTGTGCTATCAACTATCAACTATTCACCTATTTAGTTGAAGGGCCTATTGATATACTTATAGCTATAAATTCCTGAAGTCCCTTTAAATTAAACACAAGACAATGAAGTTAACTACTCGTGGACATTATAGTGTTAAGGCACTTTTAGATTTGAGTTTACAACAAAGTAATACTCCCATATCTGTCAAAGAAATAGCACTACGTCAAGACATACCTATAGCCTATCTTGAAAAGTTATTAATAGAGATGCGTCGTACTGGTTTAGTCAAATCAGTTCGTGGTGCTCAAGGAGGATATAAATTAGCTAAATTACCAGCTCAAATATCTGTAGGACAAATACTAGAATCTGTGGGTGAAACAATCAAACCCTTACCTAGATATGTTCCTGATAATAAGCAGGCAGAAGACTGGGTTACTTATTGTATCTGGCATAGATTAGATAAAAAACTTTCTGAAGCACTTTACAATATTTCCCTAGAAGACTTATACTATGATGTCCGTAGTTGGCAAGCTGTAGTAGGAGAAGAAACGAGTTTTGTTGTGTAATTTTTGATAGCTTGACTGTCAAGTTGTAAGACTTAATCAGTAGTATATGATTCACAATGATTACTTATTAAAACAAATTTATAACTATTGAATTCCTGTGAATGCCAACTATACTTTAATTATTCTTTTCATAGCTGCTTGCCTAGATTATTTGATTGGCGATCCTTGGAGTTGGCCACATCCTGTAAATATCTTAGGTTGGATAATTACTCATTACACTAAACAAATATTTAAACTCACTAAACCTCATCAAGATAACTCTGGCGTATTTATACTTAGATTGGCAGGAATAGTATTAGCGATCGCTCTGGTTTTTGGCAATGGAATTATCAGTTGGTTAATTATTCAAGCTTTACGAATAAACTTTGTCCAATTTCCTTTATTAACAGTAATAACAGAGAGTATTTTATTAGCTAGCTGTTTTGCTGGAAAAAGTTTAAGTATGGCAGCTAAAGAAGTACTTTTTTTTGTAAAAAGTAACAATTTAATTCAAGCACGTCAAAACTTAAGTATGTATGTAGGTAGAGATACAGAAAATTTATCAAGACCGGAAATATTTCGAGCAACTTTTGAAACAGTAACAGAAAATGCAACAGATGGAGTAATTGCACCTTTATTTTACGCTTTAGTAGGAGCCATAATACCAGGTGTAGGTAGCGTACCTTTGGCATTTGCTTACAAAGCTGCTAGTACATTAGATTCAATGATTGGGTACAAAGAAGCACCCTATACTGATATAGGATGGTTTAGTGCCAAACTAGAGGATGTTTTAACCTGGCTACCCTGTCGCTTAAATGTGCTGACTATAGCTTTGCTCTCTGGCAAACCTTTATATGTTTGGAGAATATGTCAAAGGGATGCGGTGAAAGACCCTAGCCCTAATGCTGGTTGGAGTGAATGTGCCTATGCTGCAACCTTGGGAGTACAGGTAGGTGGTACAAACTTGTATCATGGAGTGGTTAAACATAAACCACTATTAGGAGACCCCATCTATCCAATTACGCCAGAAATTATCGATCGAGCATTGCAGTTAACTCGATATTGCTTTCTAATTTGGTTAGGATTATTTTTTATTTGTTATATCATGTCCGGTAGCATCGGTATTGTATAGTGAAGGTAAAAAAGAAGGAAGAAGGAAGAGGGAAGAAGGCTTAAAAGTAGAAAAAACCTAAATTTCTTGTAGATATTCACCTTTGATTTTATACAAATGCGCCCCAGGGGACATGATATTATTTATCAAAATAATTGGGTCTAATAACCCGCCTTGATTGGCGAAATGTTTTTGGAGGGGGTCTTATAGTGGTTTTCAAGGCTTTCAAATATATAGAATACAGTGGCCAAAGCATTTTTATGCTGCCTACTGCCGTTTGCTTCCCATAACTATCATTAACGCCTCTACTGACTTCTGACCAAAAAATAAGGTCTCAAGCCTCCCCTTTCAGGGGGATGAAAAAGCGGTCGTTTTGCTCCGTAACATGTGAAGCGGAGCGACTCTGATCAGAGCGGGTTTCCGTTCCCTCCGAGACGCTTTCCGTTAGGAAAGCTTTGCGGTAGCAAACGCCATATCCAATCGACCAAGAAAAAATCAAGTTCAATATTTCAAGCCTCTGACTTCAGGCAAAGAGAAGCACTGATAACTAATAACTGATAACTGAAATTACTTCTGACTTCATTAAGGTGGTGGAATATATGAATAATACTGTAGAAATTTTATCAGCAGAGGAATTACGGCGTACTATTACTCGTCTTGCTTCCCAAGTAATTGAAAATGCTGGAGATTTGTCTAAGTTGGTGTTGTTAGGCATCTATACTAGAGGGTTTCCGCTAGCGAAAATATTAGCAAATCAAATTGAATTGCTAGAGCAAGTCAAGATACCTGTGGGAGCGTTGGATATTACTTTTTATCGAGATGACTTGAATATAACAGGAATGCGAACCCCAGCTAAAACTGAAATTCCTGGTGATATTACAGGTAAGATTGTTGTTTTAGTTGACGATGTAATCTATAAAGGTCGAACAGTGCGAGCTGCTTTGAATGCAGTTATTGAATATGGTCGCCCAGAAGCAATTAAATTAGTTGTGTTGGTTGATAGAGGTCATCGGGAACTACCAATTCATCCAGACTTCACAGGTAAGAAGCTACCCACTTCTAGAGAAGAGAAGGTCAAAGTTTATGTGCAAGATATTGATGGGAGAGATAGTGTAGAGTTATCTCGCTAGAGAGTTTGGGGAGCGTGGGGAGTGGGGGGTTATTGAGGACACAGAGACATGGAGAGGGGGAGATAGGGTGTCACTGTGTCACCGCGTCCCCGTGTCTCCGTTTCCTCATCGGGAGTAGGGGGCGAATAGCACCCCTACAGGTTTCTGCCAAAATTAACGTAACTTGAGAATGTCAGCAGTTATAGCCAAACTCTCTTCATATAAAACTTCCCGACCCCAACGTTGTAACTGTTGAGCCATCAAATATTCTGCTTTCTGGTCACTCAAAGCGCTAACTTGCTCTGTACGACAAGACTGGGCACTACCACCTGCTTCTAATCGCATACAACCAGTATCTTCAGAACACAAAATCGTGCAACAGTCAGCATTAGGATTACTAGACCCCAAACGCACACCCACTAAATCTCCAGGAATTTCACCATAGTCAGCAGTAGGAATTGCTGCTAACTCAGCTAAAATCTCCTTATCTGTGGGACTGGTAAACTTGATATGAACGATATCATAATCACCGCCAGTCTCGGTGTAAGCTGTAGGTTGCCAATCAAGACGACTAGCAAACCAACCTAAGAACATTAGTGCTTGAGCAGCATTCCCTTTTTCATAGTCAAGAGTAATTTTATCTATTTCACCCAAGGAAGCACGACGTTGTGGTGGATCGAAAGTGGCAGCAGCTAATTCTTGCCATGCAGAGAGACGATGCCAATTTAAGTCAGCAATGTATGTTTGATTTTCGATCAACTCTTGCATTTTGATAAATTCTGAATCTGCATCGCTAAAATAAGATGAATCCAGAATAATGCAATTGCTATTTTCACATAGGTTTCGGAATAATTCTTGTTCTTGATTGGGGGTAGCTTTCCACCAAACAAATTTAGGTAAGTCAGGAATCATCAATGATGTCACAACATTACTCACCCTTTCCAGTGCTTCTTTAGTGCCACGTAGAGTAATGTATTCACAGCAAGTTAATGAAGACTGCTTTTTCTGCACTGGGCAGTAAGCAGACACTTGTGCTGTTACCCCTGTATCTTCTCCAAAAGTAGGACATAGTGTGATGACTCGACAGGGATTTTGATCTGCAATTACTTCACTAATGCTAAATCCTCTAGCATCCATGTTGGGGAATTGCCGAGTTTCTGGAGATTTGGCAGCCCACTCTGAACGTAACTTGGCAAGAGTCTCGGAATCTACCCTACCTGTTATTGGTAATTGATAAGCTTTTTGAGCCTCTTTGATGGCATCACGGGCCTCAGTGCCATTAATACCATCTATTTCACCTTTGTAGAATCCCAAACCAGCCAAAAGTTGCTGAAATTCTTCGGGTTCATATATTACCATACTGAAAGTAGCTGCTCTGGTAGCGATCGAAGTCGCTTTGCCTCCATTTTGACCGAGCCAGATTTTACTAAGCTCTGCTTCTATTTCGCCGAGAGAAATATCTTTTGGTTGTTGTAAGGCAACAAGTGTTGTACTCATTTTTCTTGTTTGTAAATGCTTTACTGATGGTTATTTGTAGCGCTACGCGCTAGGGAACTTTCATTAATTGATAATGGATAATGAACAATGGATAATAGATAATGAAAAGTATCTCTAATTATCAATTATCAATTATTCATTGGTAATGAGAGGCTTTAAACCAAATTGATTAATTATCAATTATCAATCCCAATGCTTTCCTACGGAATACGCTGCGCAAACAGCTAAAGGTACTGATAACTGATAACTGATACACTGATAACTGAAATTACCTACAGTCGGCGCCAACGACGACCATCGCGGTTGAGTAACAACTCAGATTCAACTGGTCCCCATGTACCTGCTTCATACAAAGGTATTGCCTCTGGTGGTGCTGGAGCATCCCAGATACCTAGTATTGGTGTTAATGCTCGCCAAGATGCTTCTACTTCATCACCATGAGTAAATAGTGTTTGGTCTCCTAACATACAATCAATCAACAATCGACTGTAAGCATCTGTACTCGGTTTACCAAAAGCAGTATCGTAACGGAAATCCATATCTACTGAACGAGTCCGCAGGGAACTGCCTGGAGTTTTTACCTCGAAACGCATAGAAATTCCTTCATTTGGCTGAATTCGCAAAGCCAATACGTTAGGGTTTGCTTGTTTCGCTGCTGACTGGAACATTAAATATGGTACTTCTTTGAACTGAATCGCGATTTCTGAGACTTTTTTCGGCATTCGCTTACCAGTCCGTAGATAAAAGGGTACTCCTTTCCAGCGCCAGTTATCAATGTAGAGTTTCAGTGCTGCATAAGTAGGTGTGGTGGAATTGGGGTCTGCCCCTCCCTCTTCCCGATAAGCTGGTACATCTTTGCCTTTCATCCAACCGTTTGTATACTGGCCACGAATTGCAGAAAGCTCCAGGCGCTCTAAGTCTGCTAGATGGGTTGCTTGAACTACTTTTACTTTTTCGTTACGAATACTGTCAGCATCGAGGGAATTAGGGGGTTCCATTGCTGTGAGGGAGAAGAGTTGCATCAGATGGTTTTGTACCATGTCCCGTAGGGCACCTGATGTTTCATAATATCCCGCACGTCCTTCTAGTCCAACTGTTTCTGCAACAGTGATTTGCACATTATCGACAAATTGACGATTCCATAGGGGTTCAAAAATGGCATTAGCAAATCGAAATACCATTAAGTTTTGAACTGTTTCTTTTCCGAGATAATGGTCAATGCGATATATTTGCTCTTCTGGGCAAACTTGACGCACAACTTTATTCAGTACTTGAGCGGAGCTAAGGTCTCTACCAAAGGGTTTTTCAATTACTAATCTATGCTTTTTGGGGTCTTCCAACATTCCTGCTGCGCCTAACTGTTGAGCAGCTTCTCCAAAAAAGCGTGGTGCTACAGATAAGTAAAATACGCGATTACCTCGCGTACCCCTCTCTTCGTCAAGTTGGCTCAAAAATTCTTTTAGTTTTTGGTAATCTTCTGGTTTGTCGATATTACCAGGAGAGTAAAAAATCCCTTTGGCAAAGTCATTCCAGAGTTCTTCAGATTGTAGTCCACCACCAAATTCTTCTACGCCAGTCCGCATTTGTTCGCGGAAGTAATCATGGCTCCATTCTCTGCGTGCTACTCCGACTATTGTTAGTTCGGGGGGAAGTCTCCGCTCTAGCTTCATTTGATAGAGTGCTGGAACGAGTTTCCTTTGGGTTAGGTCCCCTGAAGCACCGAAGATAATTAAAATCTGGGGTTCTGGAACTCGGTCTTGTTGTAATCCAACCCGCAAGGGATTTTCTAATAATGCTACCATCTATTGTTGACTCCTTCTAATTTATTTACTTATAGAAGCTTGTTTGTTTTTGCCGAGGTGTACTATTTTCTGATTTCACCATAATTCGCTATGATGACTGTTTTATAATAAATAATTCAATAATTCAGCGTCTTTAGCTACATTAATTTTAATTTTTGGTCATCACTCAAACCGTTTTTTTCTGATGAATGACTGATGATATATAGCAAGGAACGAGTTGCTTAGGAATTAGAAATTAGGAATTAGAAATATAGATTGATGATAAACCGTATGTTTTTCCCACTGTTCCTTATTCCCTTTTCCCTGTTCCCTGCTATAAGATTTTCTAACTTGAAACAGGTGCTAATTTCTTGACTTTTTCTTCTAGAGAGTTGATTAAAGAACTAAAAGGTTTGATAAATTTGTCGATTCCTTCTGCTAGCAGTTCGTCCATAACTTGGTCGATATTGATATTAATATCGGTATCTTTGAGACTTTCTATGAGCTGTATAGCTTCTTCTATATTGGTCTCTACTCGATTGTCAACATGACAGTGGTCAGCACAAGCATCTATGGTTTGGGGAGGCAAAGTATTTACTGTGTCAGGCCCAATTAATTCATCAACATACATTACATCACTGTAGGTGGGATTTTTGGTGCTAGTACTTGCCCATAATAGCCTTTGCATTGTTGCACCTTTTGCAGATAGAGCTTTCCAACGATCGCTCTGAATTATTTTTTTGTATTCTTGATAGGCTATTTTGGCATTAGCGATCGCTACTTTTCCTTTAACTGTTTCTAGTTTGGCTTTGACAGTTTCATCAGTTACATTCTTGATTTTGCTATCAATAGTACCGTCAATATTACTATCAATGCGACTCAAAAAGAAACTTGCCACAGAAGCTATCTTACTGACATCTTCTCCTTTAGCTGCTCTTGCTTCTAGACCTTCAATATAGGCCCAAGCTGTGTTTACATAGCTTTCTACAGAAAATAGCAAAGTAACATTGACATTAATCCCTTCACTAATAACTTTTGTTACTGCTGGTAAACCTTCTGGCGTACCTGGAATTTTAATCATTAAGTTTTCGCGACCGATAGCAGTGTAATAACGAATTGCTTCGGCGATCGTACTTTCTGTATCTTTAGCTATAGTAGGTGGAACCTCAATACTAATGTAACCATCTAAACCATTAGTTTGTTCGTAAACTGGCATAAATATATCGCAAGCATCACGAATATCCTTAAATACAAGAGATTCGTAGATTTCCATAACTGACTTACCAGCGCTAATACCTGCTTCAATATCTGCATCATAGATAGCATTACCAGCGATCGCTTTCTCAAAGATAGCAGGATTAGAAGTGATACCACGAATCCCTTTCTGGGCAATCATATTTTTGAGTTCCCCAGACTCAATGATATTGCGACTGAGATTATCCATCCAGATACTCTGACCGAAGTCTTTGATTTCGAGCAAATGATTAGTTGTCATAGCTGTCTTACCTTAATTGTTACTATTTTCCTTGGAGTTTTTTGTGTTCTTATATACTGCAAAAAAATAACTAAGTTGTTAAATTTCCAAAGGCAGTATTCAAATATCAGTTATCAGTTATCAGTTATCAGTACCTCTGCCTAAAGTAAAGTTATTGAAATATTGAACTTGATTTTTTTTTCATTCCCTTGAAAGGGGAGGCTTGAGACCTTATTTTTTGGTCAGAAAGTTGAAATGAAATCTGCGT
>NZ_CEZPJD010000020.1:0-1831 GCF_983059655.1 Okeania sp. | reverse complement strand
AAGGGGAGGCTTGAGACCTTATTTTTTGGTCAGAAAGTTGAAATGAAATCTGCGTTCTGATTACAAATTCTTACACACCGATGTTAAGTTCTATTAACTAGCTATCAGCTTTTACAGCTCTGGGTAAAACATCCCCGGTTTCTATAAACCGGAAGGTACGCGGAGGGGTATCAGTCCCCTTCTAAACCTTTACTGCTGAGGTGCTGACTGCTGAGGTGCTGACCGCTTTTTTAACTTTGATTAGAAATGCGTGCTTGTTCCTTGATAAAAGACTCTACAAGTGCCACATCTTCTTTACTACCAATTACCAATGGTGTACGTTGATGTAGTTCATTTGCTACAACATCCAATATTTCTTCAGTACCCGTACTAGCTCTACCACCAGCTTGTTCTATTAAATAAGCCATAGGTGCTGATTCATATAGCAGGCGTAATTTTCCTTCTGGCTTTTTCACTGTACCAGGGTATAAAAATACACCACCTTGGTATAAAATTCGATGAAAGTCTCCAACTAATGCACCACCATAACGGGCAGTATAACCTTCATGGCGATGAACATAGCGGATATAATCCCGCATAGAATCATCCCACTGCCAAAAGTTACCTTCGTTGACACTATATATTGGGCCGTGGTCTGGAGTTTTAATATTCTCATTGGCCAGAATAAACTCTCCCAAACTAGGGTCAAGAGTAAATGCGTGAACTCCAGTACCAATGGAATATACTAGCATTGTGCTAGGGCCATACAAAATATAACCAGCAGCAATTTGTTTACGTCCACTTTGGAGTAAATCTTGAGCGGAACCATCTTCATCGTTGCCTTCTTGTTGGCGAATAGAGAAGATAGACCCCACGTTTAAATTTATGTCTAAATTAGAGGAACCATCTAGAGGGTCGTAAAGCAATGTATAGCGACCTACTGGACAGTTTTCTGGAATATAATAGGGTTTTTCCATCTCTTCGGATGCCAAGCGACAGACAAGGCCACTTTGCTTGAATACCGAAATAAATACGTCATTGGCATAGATATCCATCTTTTTGACGGATTCTCCCTGGACATTAACTGTGCCAGTAAACCCTAAAGCGTCTTCTACTAATCCAGCGCGGGTCAAGCGACGAGCGATTAACTTGCCTGCTAAAGCAATTCGATTCATCAGAGCGCTGATATCTTGAGCATCTGGTGAAAAGCTATTGAGTTGCTGTAGAACGTGACGTGATAAGGTTGTACAGTCACGATCTAATACCTGTGTTTCCTCCAGACGAATGTGGAGGTTTTCCTGGGTATTGACCATAAGTTTATAGTTCCTCCATAATTTATTAGTTCCAGTGGTGATATAGATGATTTGCAAAGGCTTTACCTTTACTTGGACTTCTATTACTGGATGTGTCTAACGTTCATCTTATTTAGGCTTGAGCAAGAGGAGGCTAAATTTTATATGAACTTTAGATAGTTATTTGCTTTGTGAAGAGTAAAAAGCAAATTTTAAAAGTCAAAAGTTAAAAATATATAAATGTTTCTAGTGTAAGCATTTCTTGGGGAATGCTTACAATTGTGAGAAGCACCAAAAAGTTTCAAATAATTCAAATAATATATCAAACAATATAATTAATATCTGCTCCTATTCGTTCCAGTAAATGATTAACCACACCAATTTTCTTAGCTTTTAACAACCACTTAATTCCCATATCTTCATCACCCATGAAATATTCTGCTTTAGCAATATAACAGCTACAAAAAGCAATAATTTTTGGTTTGTTATCTGGTGCAGTAAATGGTAATAGCATTTCTTTTCCTACTGCATAATTTTTTATCTCTACTAAAATAGCACCT
>NZ_CEZPJD010000019.1:0-27610 GCF_983059655.1 Okeania sp. | reverse complement strand
ACTCTAAGTGCCAAAAATAATTTTGTGGTCTACTCAAATGAAAAGCGCTGTATAGTTGAGGGCAGAAAGCAGAAGGCACAATTGAGTAGGGCATAAAATCACACCCAATTGTAGGCAACGAAATTCTGCGGGGTTTTATACCAATTCCCATGCATTACAGCAATTTTGGAGTTGATGAGGTACAAAATTTTAGGACTTTAAGTAGGGAAAAAAAGATTAGCCTTAAAACCTTACCTCACGGTTCCTAAAAAGTGCTGTAATGCTTACTTGGCTGAAACTTCAGTTATCAAGAAGCCTTACCAATCAATACTTCTAACTTATGGCACCTGAATTACGACTTTTGACTTCCACGTAGCGACATTCGCACTTTTGGAGCGTAATCAGAATAATCTTAATATTGGCGCGATCTGGCAATTTTTAAGCTAAGTAAAATTACTGGTATGATTCCTACCAATACAATTGCTAATGCCGGACCTGCTGCCTCCGTTAGCCTCTCATCAGAAGCCAAATTATAAACCCTGACTGCCAAGGTATCAAAATTAAACGGACGAATTACCATCGTTGCAGGTAACTCTTTCATCACATCCACAAAAGTTAACATTGCTCCAGTTAATAACCCTCCCCACATCATCGGCGCATGAACTTTAACCAGAGTCTTCGTAGGTCCATAACCTAAACTTCGGGAAGCATCATCTAAACTTGGTTTGATTTTGAGCAAGCTTGACTCCACAGCACCAAATGCCACCGCCATAAACCTCACCAAATAAGCAAACACTAATGCTGTAATAGTGCCACTGAATAATAAACCAGTTGAGAACCCAAACACTGAGCGCATAAAACTATCAATGATATTATCAACCGCACCAATGGGAATCAAAATTCCTACTGCAATAACTGAACCCGGTACAGCATAACCCATTGCAGCAATACGGGTAGATAAACGCATTCCCAAATTCCGATTTAACCGCACGCCATAGGCCATAATTAAGGCGGTCGCTACTGCAAAAACAGCGGTAATTCCTGCCAAAATTAAACTATGGGAAGCATAATTCCAAAACTTACCCCGAAAACTTTCCCCACTTTCAGCAATAGTCATTTCTAATAATAATCCTGCTGGCAACAGAAAACCTAACAAGACTGGCAACAAACAAGCAAAGAAACTTGCCATTGCACGTATTCCACCTAAACGAAACTGCTGCAATTTTTGATACTGACTGCTGGTTTGATAATATTTTGCCTGCCGACGCGACCATAACTCCAGCAAAATCAACCATAAAATAAATAACATTAATACTGCTGCTAGCTGTGCTGCAGCAACTCTCTCTCCCATGCCAAACCAAGTCCGATAGATGCCAGTAGTAAATGTTTCGACTCCAAAATATTGCACTGTACCAAAATCATTGAGAGTCTCCATCAGTGCTAGAGCTAAACCTGCCATTATTGCTGGTCGAGCTAAAGGTAAAGCTATTTTGTAAAAGCTATGCCAAGGGTTGCATCCCAGGGAGCGGCTCGCTTCTAAAGTACAGGTTGATTGTTCTAAAAAAGCAACTCGTGTTAGTAAGTAAACATAAGGATACAGAGTAAGAGTTAACAAAGCGATCGCTCCTCCCATGGAACGGATCTCCGGGAACCAATAATCACTAACACTTGCCCAACCAAATACCTCTCGCAACCACATTTGTACAGGCCCATAAAATTCTAGTAATTCTGTGTAGGTGTAGGCCAAAACATAGGCGGGAGTTGCCAATGGTAACAGCATCGCCCATTCAAAAATGCGACTACCAGGAAAGCGACACATTGTAATTAACCATGCTGCTCCTACTCCAATAATGATAACTCCGCCACCTACTCCTACCATTAAGATGAAGGAATTTAGGAGATAACGGGGTAAAACTGTAGAAGCTAAATGACTCCAAATTTCTCCAGTATCTGAAAAAATACTCCTGAGAATAAATAATACAGGGGCTGATATTAAAAAGGCGATCGCTATGACAAATACTGTCCAAGCATTCCAGTTGAAATAGTTAAATTTTTTCACATTATCAAACATTTTGATTTTATACATTAGAGACTATAGCGCTGCGCGCAGGCAACAGGCAATAGGGTTTGCGCAAGCATTTCGTAGGAAATCATATAAGACTTTTAGCTATTAAACATCTCCAAAAATCAAAAATAAAATCAATTATCGTACAGAAATTATCAATTATTTCCCCCTCCATACCTATTCCCTATTCCCTCTTTTCTGGAGATGTCTATTACGTAATACTATTTCTGAATAGTAAAGTAAGACTATCAGGACTTATATCATATATAGAATTTTCCCTTCTGCATTCTGCCTTTTAATAGTAAGCGTACCGTCACACACCCTACTTTATGGGCAAACAGCCTATTAGAAAAATTTCCAAAAACTTAATGAGAACATTTCCTAAAAATTAGGTTAATATAGTTGAGGAGTCAATAATGTTTTAGAAATAATTTTAAGAATCTAAGGGAGGTTAAACAATAAATGGCCCAATCTGTAATTCTCTGTTTGGAGAGTGTCAGCAAACAATTTTCTCGCGCTGCTACCCCTGCGGTGCAAAATGTCAATTTAACACTGTACCAAGGGGATATACTAGGGTTATTGGGGCCTTCAGGTTGTGGCAAAACTACTTTATTGAGAATGATTGCTGGATTTGAGCAACCACAGTCAGGTATTATTACTATTAATCAGCGAGTAGTTGCTGGTGTAAATGATTGGGTGCCACCGGAAAAACGGGATGTTGGTATGGTCTTCCAAGATTATGCCTTATTTCCCCATCTGACGGTAGCTAAAAATATTGCATTCGGTATACATAATTCTGAGAAAAAGTCAAGCAGGCAAATTAATCATCAGGTTGCAGATGCTCTAGAGTTAGTTGGTTTATCTGGTTTGGAAAGTCGTTATCCCCACGAACTTTCTGGGGGTCAACAGCAACGGATAGCTTTGGCGCGTGCTTTGGCTCCAAATCCAGCTTTAGTATTATTGGATGAACCTTTGAGTAACTTGGATGTACAAGTCAGAATCAGATTACGGCAAGAATTACGAGATATTCTCAAAAATGCTGGTGCTTCGGGAATTTTTGTTACTCACGATCAAGAAGAGGCAATGGCTATTTCCGATCGAGTGGCAGTAATGCGAGCTGGATGTGTGGAACAGTTTGGTACTCCGGAAGATATTTATACTCAACCTGCTTCTCAATTTGTGGCTGAATTTGTAACTCAAGCTAATTTTTTATCTGCACGTCGTCAAGGTCAGTTGTGGGAAACGGACATTGGAGGTTTTGAATTAACAGATAATAATTTATTTTGCGGGAAAATTGGTAGCTTAGATGAGTTTGATCGAGTTGAGTTAATGATTCGTCAGGAAGATTTGATGTTAAAACCTGATGATGGGGGGTCTGTAGTAATTCGCGATCGCCAATTTTTAGGTCGTGAATTTCGTTATTCTTTACGCACTGAATCTGGACAAGAGTTAATTGCTCGTACAACTCCACAAGTAGCATTGCCCATTGGAATTAAGGTTCAGGTATGTATTGCAGAAGATTGTTTGAGGGTTTTTCCTGCTACATCTACTAAAAATTTGACTCAATCTTCTTCCCTAATTAGTGTTAGTTAAGATAGGACAAAATAGGGCAAGTGTATGTGAATGCTGATTGTAGAAGCTGCAAATACGTCATAACTGCTTGACTTTCAGACTTTCGCATACAATCCACTGCTGACCTAGAAAATTAATTAGCTTTCGTAAACTATGTTGTAATTCTTTGGTTTTCTGGAAATATAGTATCTTCAAATTGGAACTTAAGTTTTTTCAAAAGAATAAAACGCGATCGCCTTTTTGCAATTAGACACTAGCTATGAAAAACCCTGGTTTCCCCAGTCAGCAGGTGTAGAAACCGGGTTTCTCTAGATAGTAATAAATTTTGCCTCGATCGCCAACTAATTTACACCTACAGTCTCTTCAACAGCATTATCATGTTCTACTCGGAAAACATTCGCACTTAAGTTAGCTACAATCTGTTTGCCTTGTTGGGTGAGATTTAGATAAGCGATCGCATCCTTAACATAGCTATAAACTACATTCCAGTAAAACTTAGGATAGCCCCGACGTAGATCGCCTGGATTATTATATCCCAATATCTTATTCTGACCTGTTTCCTCAAACTCATAGAAAAGAGCACTAATTTTCTGTAAATAACGGGGGTCGCTTAACTGACCTATTAGATCTGCTGCCCTCACCAAACCAGGATAGTTTTCCTTATCCTGATGATCTTCATCTGCTGGTACAGGAAAACGAGTCAATTCTATGTTACGCTTAATCACTTCTGCATCAATTAACTTATGACCTCCAAAGCGTTCCTCAATAAACAGCTTACCTCGGTCAACATGATAAGGAGTTAGGTTAGCATCCGTAGCGCCTCTAGGTAAAGATACGCTAGTACCATCTATGCCTGTAGCATACAGTCTTAAGTCTCCTCTATCTTGACAACATACACCTTTGACATACCCAATATCATGACAAAGTAAGGAAATGTGATAGTGTAGCCAATCTTCACAAGAAACTCCACCTTCACGGATATGCTTCCCGCGTAAAATTTCTTGTCCCACTAGAGTTACAAGAATAGTATGTTCCACATTGTGATACAGAGCATCACTATTAGCAATATTTTCTAACGCCATTCCAGCTGCCCAGGCAATAATATCAGCATAATCTGCTTTATATCCACCATAGGTATGACGATAGCCATTAGTCAGCCGTTTTATAAAGGCATCAATTAAAAGTTCAGTGGAGTTAAACATCTGCAGTCTCCTAATATAAATTTTCTATTTCACTTAATTTTAGTTCAATGAACTGATACGCTTTTTTGTTTACCATCATAAATAAATTATCTCACCTCATTTTCTTTTTTTATTCCTCTATACTACTTATTATTATTTTTTTTAGCCATAGTTAAAAATTTAATTTTAGGTTTCATATATATAGACAGCAATTTTATCTTGTTTATGAGATATCTTAAGCTCTTAGAGCTGATTTATAAAGTAAATATGAATAAGATAAATACTTTACAGTGCAAGAGTTTAGCCATATCTAAGTCCTCTGGGCATAATTTCCAACAAGCCTAGTCTAGAAAGAGTTTGCCTGAGAAATGCTGCGCAAACAGCTTAGTTTACAAATCAGCTCTTACAGAGCAGGGAACAGGGAATTGGGAATTGAAAACATCTAAACAATCAAATTATCATGAATGATTTAGAATTGCTATATCCACATTGATTAAATGCTTAGATGCTATCCAAAGTTTAAGATGGAAAAACATTTATCAATTATTTTGTCATAGTTTTTCTTTTTATATTTCAGACTAGATTGTCATGTTTATATTGTACAAATAGTTCTGTGAAACTTGCAACTTTTATGATTATATTTTTTGATTGTGCAATCGTATATAAAGATGTTTGAGTAAATACGTAATTATATTTTCATAGTTTCATAGTTGGAATAAATTGTATTCATTATGATCTTTTATAAATTTTCACGGATAAATATCTTGGCTTGTGAAGCTTCTTAGTAAGAATAACCAGATTTTTGTAACTATTAAAAAAAGTTTTTATACTTCATTTTTAGTTGTTTTTACTCAAGATAATTTCGACAACTAAAATGTAAATACTACGTATTCCGGTGTTGTTTACTATTGACACATCAAGTCTAGCATTCTATATTTATTCAAAATAGCTTTATTGAATTATATATCTATACAAGTATGGAAAAAAATTATAGCTCTATTCCGTGATTATCAATTATAATTATCGTTGATATTCTTTTCAGGTAACTATAGCAATATGATTTGAGTTGTGAGATATTGGAAATTTTTAGGTATGGAGGGAACACTTAACTGGGAACAGAGAAGAGAAAAAAAACGTATCATATGAATATAATAATTGCTATATTCTACACTTTTAAGGAACATCTCAATTCTCAAAACTCATTCCTGATTGCTATAGAATTGCCTATATATTTAAAACCTTTATACTAAGTTTTTTAATGATTATTGTATATAATTTAATATTGATTTGTCTGTGATTAAAATATACTATTAGGTGTGATAATAAAAAACAGTTAATGTGATTTGAGTCACAAGAAGAAAAAATATTATATTAGAATCTGTAAAAATCAAAATAGTAATAATGAAAAATCGCAACAATAAATATCAAAATATCTTTTCTGAATCCAATTCTGAAGATAGTATATTTAATAAACTACCTCAAGAAGTTAAACAATGGGCAGCTAGCTTACCTTGGAATCAACGCCGTTATGTTCTATCTTTTTCTTATATTTTATGTGGTTCTTCTCCAGAAAAACAGGCAGAATTTTTAGATGATTATATAGCTGATGGTTTAGCAGTAAAAATGCTACAAGATATAGATACAATTAATAGAGTTAACAAATATCTAAGACGGTTTCGTGCAGAAACAAAAATCAATGAAAATGTACTCAGAAACTATATTAGGCAATATTATATTCATTCTGCTCAAGATGTACGCTGTCAAGCCGAACAATATTTAGAATCTGCTTTAAAGCTAGTCATTAATACAGAAAAAAGAAATCACATATTTAACTATATTTTGGGATTTGAATTGATTAAGATTATGTTCACAATGAGTTGGCTACAACATGAAAAATTAGCTCGTCTTCAAACAAATCAAAATAACTTTATTAAAACATATATCAAGCCAATTCAGTACGCTCATCAAATTAATGGCATTATTGTACCGAAAGATAAAGGAATATTTTTTGCCAAAAGAGATTATTATGTGCAAATACCCCAACTATCTCCAAATAAGTTAGTAGCTTTAGTAATAGCAACTTTTACGACTAATAAAGTTACGAAGTGTGGTTTTGCGATCGCTCGCCATATTAAAGCTTTAAAATTTGACTTTGATTATATATTTCAACAACAAGAGGAAGAAGAAATTTTTCCTCTCGAATTTGAGTCTATAGTTAATTAGAAGAAAATTATGTAAATATTTCTATTATAAATATATTATTAAATAATTAAATATTTAGCTGCTTTGATCTACAGTATTTTCAGATTAGCTACGATCTAGGAATTCTAAATTATTTCTGAGAAATTGATTACTTCCTATTTCTCGATCCCTAAAAATATATAATACCTCCCAATTCAAATAATATTCTAATAAATTGTCATTTTTTTAATCGTAAAAACTCTTTTTATTACCTATTACTTTCAACTATAGTAATTTTATTTTATAGCCCTAGGTAACACAAAATACAACAGTAAGCTGTCAGTGAATTTGGTGAACTTAGGAATTTCCTAATCTAAACTTGTAGCGCTATAGTTGCATAAAAAGTCTGGCAAAAGGCAAAAGGCTAAGTAAGGTTTAACGGACTTTTTACTGTTAGTAAATAACCAACTCTTGTTTGACATTTCAAATAAAAACGCTAATACATCCCCGTAAATGCCATACCTCAATTTAAAGTAATAATTTCCCGATAATTTAAGCTCTGAGACATAGATCAAAGATGTTAAATCTACTGATACCATTAGAAATATAAATATAAATAAACCAAATTTAGGAGCCTGTTGTGCTGCTATCGAAAGGATTTGAAGTAGAAATGTACACTGGCACACCCCAAGGTGATACTATTGGCCTGTCAGACCAAATTGTGGCCAAAGTAGAAGGGTTTGTGAGGGAGCCAGATAGTAGAAATGTAGAATACACGACTCCACCATTGTGTAGCTATGACCGACTTTTATGCGCTCTAGTAAAGCCAAGACAAAAATTGAGAAGCTATTTAAACACTTTAGGGGATTACACGATAATTCCAGGAAGTACCTTATCCTTAGGAGGTAGTCATACCTTTGAACGCTCTGACCCTAATAACCCATATCACACATATATACAACAAACTTACGGTGCAACAGTTGTTACAACCAGTATTCATATAAATATTGGTATTAGCGATCCAGAATTATTGATGCGGGCCATTCGCTTGATCCGAATGGAAGCCCCTTTATATTTAGCCCTCAGTGCCTCTTCTCCTTTTCTAGATGGCCACGATACAGGCTTTCATTCTACTCGCTGGGCTACTTTTCCGAAAACTCCAGCTGATGTCCCTCTATTTGAAAGTCATAGTCATTTCATCAAATGGACTGAAGAGAAAGTTGCTACAGGTATGATGCAAAATGTCCGCCATCTGTGGTGTTCTGTGCGACCTAATGGCGATCGCCGTCCCTATAATCTTAATCGTCTAGAATTAAGAATTTGTGACTTTGTCAGTAACCCAGTTATACAACTAGCCTTGGTAGCTTTCTTAGAAGCTCGTTTATGGCAATTATTTGACGATCCTAGTCTCGATCCTTTGGAAAAAAGTAACTTATCTGCAACTAACCGTTTGGAAGATTTAGTAGCTTTAGCAGATAAGAATGAAATAGCAGCCGCTCATGATAGTCTTGAAGCTCAACTCTTCCATTGGCAAGATGGTAGAACTATTTTAGCTAAAAATTGGATTGAGGAAATTTATCAACAGGTTTTACCTTATGCCAAAAAACTTGGCTTTAGTTGTTTTCTTTCTCCGATCAAAAAAATTATCCGGGAAGGCAATACAGCACAAAAATGGTTAGGTCAATACAATAGCAGTCTTGACAGTCGGAGTGTAATTAAAGCAGCAATTTTGGAAATGCTGCAACAAGAAGAACAGCTAGAAGATCAATTATGTCAATCAATGGTGGCCTAACCTGATAGCATTCCATTTAGTTCCGCTACATTAGGTTGAAAGGAGTTATCAAAAATCTCAAAAGTTTTGCTAAATGTCCTTATAATCTACACTTCACTGGTTAAAACTGCGTGGATTCTATTTGCGTTAGCATTGCGAGTCTAAAGGTTGTAAGAACAGGGGATAAATCCACCTGTTTTTACTTCTCATCCCTTGAGAGACTGTTATTGATCCCTAACCGATAGTCAACCGCATCCATTACAGATAAAGTTTTCTGTTGGCAAAGCTTACCGAAGGAAGATTTAGCTAGTTTTTGATATTTACATCTTAAGCTTCTTACTTGATTTTCTCCTGAACTAGGGAATCAATTATATAAATATATATTATAGATAGTATTTATCTGTTAGGGTAGGGTACGACACTAACCTATAAAGCAAAACTCACAAAACCGAAGATCAAAATTAGGGGCAAAAAAAAACCAATTTCTATATATACATATACTTAAGCATTAATCATATCTATGATTTTTATTGTATTGAATTTTTAGAGAAATACTGAAACTTAAAAGTAAAGTATTCTAGCTAACAGCTTTAATGTTCTCAGTATCAAAATAAATTGATATAATGCCTCAGATTGTTTTAGTCTATCCGCAAATTCCCCCAAATACAGGAAATGTTGCTCGTACTTGTGCTGCTACTAATACAGAATTACACTTAGTCAAACCTTTGGGTTTTGAAATTAGCGATCGCTATTTGAAACGGGCAGGTTTAGATTACTGGCCTTATGTTCAGCTACATGACCACGATAACTTCAAAGAGTTTCAAACCTATCACCAGCAACGAGGTGGAAGATTAGTAGGTTTTAGTGCAAAGGGGGATTCTAATTATACTAAATTTAAATACCAAACAAATGATTGGCTATTATTCGGTTCAGAAACTCATGGACTACCACAAGATGTCTTAGAGCATTGTGTAGCAACTCTCTATATACCAATGACACAGCCAAAGGTTCGTAGTTTAAATCTTTCTGTTAGTGCTGCCTTGGGTTTATTTGAAGCCAGGCGTCAATTGGATTATCTGAGTTAGAATCATTATTCTGTGAGTTAGAATCATTATTCTGATAGTATCTATAAAATTTAAACTCAGTTCCTAATGACCAGGTGTTATTTACTTACAGATATGAATTAATGATGAAAAACAGTATATATACCTAATTAAAAATATAGTGTTCATAACTCAAAAATCCTTAAGTCCTGAAATATTTCAATTTAAGTATTTAATAGTTAATTTGACTCTATATAAGTACTATGTATACAGTCTGTCAACTCTATGTCTATCTATAAGAAATTTCTATGGTTATAGTAATTGCCACGACCGCCAAGTTGGTGTATACAAAAATTTAGATTATATTTCCTCCTGAAATCCTTTTGTTAGTCTAGAGGGTATTTACTAAAGGACTAAATAATTCAGAGAAAAATATAATTGGATACTTTCCAAATAACATGGCAAAAACAAACTACTAGCAAAATGTTGTAATATTCAGTGTCTGAGAAGTTAGTTACTTTTTTTTCTCTGAATTATGGCCATTAAGTTGAAATTAAATTAAAATTATCCTTGCTTTTTTTATAAAAGCAAGATAACCTAGCCTAAGTTTGATGCTTGTCAGTGATCTGGATCTCTGAAATCAAGTGAATTAGGTCATTGACAAGGAAAAATAAAAATTAAGGACAGTTAAACGCTTGTTGATAGGAGGTCGTTCTTTGAAACGAACATTTCCAAGTAAAGGAAAGTCTGCCGCTACCTGTGAACTTCACACAGAAGCAACTATTGAGCAGTCAAAACAAATAAGTACAGTTGGTAGCAAAACTTCTGCTGCAGCCATGATTGGACTTGCTGCTATTTCAACCACCATGGGTGCACCAGGCATCCTGTTATCTGGGAAAGGCGATCTCGCAGTAGCAGCAGAAGTTCCTGGAGTGGATGCCAACACACATGAAATCTCAGTTAAAGAGTTAAAGGTTACTGGAGTTAATAGGCCAAAAGGTTCACTACTTCAGAAATTGACTCAAGGGTATGTAGAGACAGAAGGAAATACTGATTCTGAAGTTGAAGCAACTAAGCCCAAGACTTTTCTGCAATTGGAACATACACTAGCAGAAAAATCCTTTTTTCCTGTAGAACTTCAAAAGAAATATAGCCAGACTCAAATCAGAGAATCTGAGTTAGAAACTTTAGTCTTTTCTGAACCGAAAATTAGTGAATTACAAACTAATGAGTTGCCTCCTCTGGGTTCTCTAGCAAAAGTGCAAGCCAAGGAGAGCATAGGCACTAATACTCAGCTAATTGACCGATTAAAAGTAGAAACTAACTCTGTTCAAAAAGAGCAAAAAAACCTCTCAGTCAAAAATTCTGTGGAGTCCAGGTATAAGCAGTTAGCTTCTGAGTCTGTAGAAAAGCCCTTTGATGCATCCACAGAGAAATCTCTAGAAAATAAAAGTGCCACATCAGAAAATTTAGTTGTTAAAGAACCAGCTATAGACATAGCCAACCCCTCTGAATTAGACCATACTTCCACGGTTAAACAAGTCGCCGATAGTCAAATAGATTTTGCTCAAGAGTCAATCAAGACAGAAGGGACTAAACTAGAAGGGGCAGTAGTTATTGATTCCGCTCTGACATCTACACCAGTTTCATTGGTATACAAGGTGCGTGTAGGAGACACACTAAGTTTAATTGCCAAGGAAAACAATGTATCTGTCGAAGCTTTAGCTAGAGCTAATAATATTAAAAATCTAGATGTAATTGAAGCCGCTAAATTACTTAAAATTCCTCAGCAACAATTTTCTGAATCATTAACACTTGTAAGTTCTACAAGTAGTTATTCAAAAAATGAATTTAGTCAACCTTCTTTGGAAACTACAGCTAACCAACACAATATTTCAGAAGTCAAGCTTCCTAATATCAAATCTAATTATTTATCGTACAGTGTACCAAATGTGACTGGAGCTGAAGTTGCACCACGCAGAAGTGTACAACTTGTTTCTTGGTCTCAAGGTATAGACGAAGATCAAGAAAATCAAATACACAAGAAACCAAAAGAATTTTCAACTTCAACACAGTTGCTTGCTACAGATAGCCCGAAAAATCCCTTAGTCAATAAAGTATGGCCCGATAATCTAGGTACAAGAGAATCTAGACAAAATCCTGTTACATCTTCTAGCAGTAATCAACCCGTTCAACCATTACCAACTGATAGTGGTGAGTTACTACCAAAAGCAAAATCCGATCGTCAAAACAATCCTTATGCTAACCGTTTGAGGTCAGAAATAAGCAGGCTAAGACAGGAATATAACAATCAAAAAGAGCTTGAAGAATCTCAAACAATAACCCCAGAAGCAACAAATATTCCAGTACCTGAACCGTGGTCTTCAGAGCATAATTTACTGAATAATTCTCAAATTATTAATGAGAACAATAGTAGTAGGTACTTACAACCAACTTATCAGGAAGAAGTAAATAGCAGCCAAACCAGACAATGGTCTGAAGAAATAGAAACTCGCAGACCTGAAGTCAGAAATCCTGCTACAGTTGTTAAAGAACTACCTCTAGGAAGAGATCTTAGTCAATCTCAAGAGTCATCAGTCATGGCAGCAGCTCCAATAGGAGCTAACTTTAATGAGATTCTGAATAATCCTTCCCTAGGAAAAATGGTTTCTCCAGACTTGCCACCTTTGGGTAAAGCTGATACCTATTTACCTGGTGGCTCAATGCAATTTACCGGATATACCTGGCCCAGCAAGGGTACTCTAACATCAGGTTATGGTTGGCGGTGGGGAAGAATGCACCGTGGTATTGATATAGCTGCACCTACTGGTACTCCTATTGTTGCTGCTGCTCCTGGTGTTGTCACCTTTGCTAATTGGAATAGTGGAGGGTATGGTAATTTAGTGGAAATTAAACATCCTAATGGTAGTCTGACAATCTATGCTCATAACAGTCAAATTCTTGTTAGAGAAGGTCAGAAAGTGGCTCAGGGTGAGCTAATTGCTAAAATGGGAAGCACTGGACGTAGTACCGGCCCACACTTACATTTTGAAATTCATCCAACCGGAAATGGAGCTGTTAATCCCATGGCTCTTTTACGTTCGGGAGCGACATATAATTAGGTTAGGTGTTGTATAATTATCGTAAAATTTCGGTAAGTAGGAAAACAGTCAGTTTTAACTGCTGGGTGGAAACGACTCGATTGATTTTTATCCATAGTTAACAAAATGTGTTATAATTAACTAAAAGTTTAAAATTATTCTCAATGGTTTTTTCGCCAGAGAGAGTAGCGGAAATTGACACTATAAGTTTAAACTATATACTCTGTATTTACTAGAGTGCAGCGCCAGCAACGTAGTTGTTCTGAGGAATGTGAAAATCCCGATTTACAACTCCTAGTCACAAATCCACGCCACTCTATGTCGTGAATTTTCAAAATGGGGATTTTTATACGGTGTAGTTGTTTTTATCCCAATTCCCCAATATATACATGTGTAATGGGAGAAAATCAAAACCTCCTAATACTTAGAACTTATTCTAACTCCCTAGTCCTATCTGAAAATAAGAAGATTTTCAGATCAACTCTTCTAAATTAAAAAATGTGAAAATCCCCATTCTTGTAAATGAAAATGGGGATAGAGATATAAAGACTTTTAGGGTGCAAATTAAATCTAGTTTGATTTTTTTGAAAAAAAAATAGTAAAGGAGTGAATAAATTACTATATTCTGTGCTATGATTATGAACGGTTGAAAATTTAGGCTCAGTAGCTCAGTGGTTAGAGCAGGGGACTCATAAGCCCAAGGTCGCAGGTTCAAATCCCGCCTGAGCCATATATATAGATAGTAATGGTGAAGATATATATTGTTTAATTTTCTCCTTTACTATTCATACTTTCTATAACATTACGACTGCAATACCACCAAATTTTTATTTTGGGTATTTAAAGAGAAATTATGTTTAGTTAAGCATTACTTTTTCACGCTTGGTATTAAAAAGCAGCCCCCCTGTAAAAGGTTAAACAAGAGATCTAGGAATATCAAGGTTTCTTTGACTATCGGATGCTTTGGGAAGCGCAAAAATGCTATATCCAATTGACCAAGCAAAGAAAACGCGCATTTTTTTAAGGGCAAAGGGAACACAAAATTTTAATGGGCCTAAATTGAGTTGCGGTTCAGTTTTTACCATTAATCTGAACTTCCCCTTTGACAAAACGGCACAATGTATGCTGTACAAGAGATACGTTGGATTTTCTATCTACATTTACTGGGTAAAATATTGTAGGAATGTAGGAATGCTTAAATTATCTAATAGATCTAATGCCTTTTGTTGTGGTTCAGTTAGTCAAGATACATGGCTATGCTTTAGCAGATACTACCAGTGAACGTTTATTAAGAAATGTTACAAATTTACATATAGCGCTGCACGCAGGCAACAGGCAACAGGGGGAATAAAAAGCTTATCATATAAGACTTTTAGCTATTGGACACTTCCTGCAATTTGTAAATATGCCAGCGCACATTGCTATAGCTACACCCCAAAAACCTGATCGCTGTATCATAAGGTTGATAAGGGTTTTAGAGTTTCATAGTACATTTGTACAGGGGAAGTTCAGATTAATCTGGAATGGGAAAAAGTTAACAGATGATCGCTACTGTTTTATCAAGTTAGTTTTGATGGGTTAATTTTCCTCTGTAACCTCTGTCTTTTATGCTCTTCCTGCTCGTCTTAACCCATCAATTCAAAGCTGACATACCACTACGGCACATTTGACTATTATCTATCTCAAAAATTGGATCGAGAACTACTTTTATACTACTTTCTCTAACTTGTTTCTATTACTTGAGTATGCTTCTATTTATCAACTTTAGAGGGATGAAAAGCCTGAAAGAACTCTTCGTATACTGTTGTGGATAATCCAATTTTACCCAATAGTTGTTAACCTGCACAAAGTTTATTTTTTTAGTGTTGTGGTAAAGCAAAAATTTTTTTTGATCTTCAAGTTCTATCTATAAGCAATATCTGAGCTGAAAATGGGAGAACTACTAAACCTAGACAAGTTTAGTTTTTCTATGGTATCATACACAAGGGTAAGCATAAATAAGATTTTAGTTCAGTTACTCTTTGCTGATACAACTACTGAAAATTATCTGTAGTTTAGTTAGAGGAAAAACTAAAATAGAAATGAACGCCAAAAATAAAAAAGGTGCATAAAAATCGATTTAATTAGCAACTGATTAACTGCATAAATAAAACTTTAATTTGTACCTCCACCTAGAGATTTGAGAATCAGAATAGAATCATAGACCAAGTCTGAAAATATTTAATTGATTGAAGTTGGTCTAGCGAGGTCTGAAAGGAGAAATTCTAGGGTGTTTTTTTGTAATTTAAGGTCTAGTATGAAGAGGCAATATGGAAGAATTAAAGAATCTCAAACCATAAGTTTTCTTTTAGTCTTGAGTGTCAACAAGTTATTTTAAGGAGAATTAAATCATGACAGACGAATGCCTGCGTGTGGGCCAAGAAGCCCCAGATTTCACTGCTACAGCTGTGGTGGATCAGGAATTCGAGACAATTAAACTGTCTGATTATCGTGGTAAATATATAGTTTTATTCTTCTATCCCCTGGACTTTACTTTTGTTTGTCCAACAGAAATTACGGCATTTAGCGATCGCTACAAAGAGTTTGAGTCAGTTAATACTGAAATTTTAGGAGTTTCGGTAGACAGTGAATTTTCACATTTAGCTTGGATTCAAACAGATCGTAAATCTGGTGGAGTTGGAGATCTTAACTATCCACTATTATCTGACATTAAGAAAGAAATTAGTTCTGCCTACAATGTCTTAGACCCAGAAGCAGGTATTGCTCTGCGGGGTTTGTTCATTATTGATAGAGAAGGTATTATTCAACACGCCACAGTTAATAATCTTGCTTTTGGTCGTAATGTTGATGAAACCTTGCGTACTCTACAAGCTATTCAGTATGTACAGGCTAACCCAGATGAAGTTTGTCCTGCAGGTTGGAAACCAGGAGATAAAACTATGAATCCCGATCCAATCAAATCTAAGGAATTCTTTGCAGCTGTTAAATAAATTGATTTAGGCAGTCTATAAAGTACCTAATATGTCAACTCCAACACTTTTGTAGATATTCTAGCTCTATAAGGTGTTGGAGTTGTAAATTTAGAGGATATTTCAACACATTAAAATTTTGAGCTTCAACTTTTAAATTAATCAAAATTATGCTAACTTCCTATGATTTTAGAGGTTTGATCAATCAACGTTTTTTTCAAAATTTATTACCTATTCCACCTATTAATAGTTTGGATAAAGGAAAAAGAACGCCGGATTTTGAATTGCCAGATATCACAAATAGTAGATTAGTTCGTTTATCGGATTATTGGGGGGTAAAACCTGTAATAGTTGTTTTGACTCGTATATTTACTGAGAAACAGTATTGTCCATTTTGTTTTCCCCATATTTTAGCTTTAAATAATAATTATGAAAAATTTTTAGAGCGGGGAGTAGAAATATTAATGATTACTAGTACAGATAGGGAACAAAGTAAGGTTGTTGTCAGCGATCTAAGTTTAAAAATGCCTTTACTTAGTGATTCTAGTTGTCAGGTATTTAAAAATTATCGAGTCGGTCAAGCTTTAGGAGCACCTCTGCCAGGACAATTTGTATTAGATCAGCAAGGTAGACTTAGCTATAAACACTTGTTTTCTTTTCTAGATCATAATGCTAGTGTTGAGGGTTTATTTGATGTTTTAGATAGTTATATATAGGGTTTGCTGAATAAAATATTTTGCTAGGGGTAGGAGTCAGGAATCAGGAGTCAGTGGTCAGGAGAAATGGAGAGTTTAGAGGAGGTATAAGTAATAATTGTCCCTCAATTTTTCTGTCCTCGGTTTGCCCTTTATGCTAACTTTTTGAACGTTTTATACTAAAATAAGTGCCCTTTTTGGGAATCTCAAAAGGCTAAAACCTTTATATGTCCATAGTTGAGCAAAATGACTGTGAATAGCTGAGTTATTTCTTTGTGCAAGTAACTCTTTTTTTATAGACTAATATCGCAGGTAAATTGAGCTTGTAGTGTTGAAATATAGTTTGATAGCCTGTTATGCCATTTTGATAAATGTTTGTTACAAATAGTAGAATTAAGGAATAGGGAAGACCGGAGTTGGAAGAATGAGTAAATATTTAAAAAAAAGGTAAAAATGATAGGATTAGCCATCTAAAATTAATTAGGGTTTGCTGAATAAAGTTTTTTAGTAAGGGTAGGAGTCAGAATCCAGAATCGGTGAATTCAAGAGGAATGGGAATTATAGAAGAAGTAGTCAGAAGAATCGTCCCTTGACTTTTCTGTTATAATCCTCCCAAAATACTAACTTTTTGAGCATTTTAGACTGAAACAAGCGCACTTTTTTCAACATAAAAATGCTAAAACATTTGTCTATAAATGCTTTGATATTTAATCAGCAAGCCCTAATTAGAACAGCTCTTTTTAACTATCTCCGTTCAAAATGTACTTTTTATAGCATTCTTTTTTTTACTGGTATTAGTTATATACCCAAATTTTAACTGCAAATATTGCCAATTTTTATTGTCGTTAAGTATCTTAGTTTTTCTGAAAAATAAGATAATTCAAATGTCATTTTAATATACAAATGACTTGAATAACTTTACTATTTTTAGTTGTATCAGTTTGGAAAATTTTTTAAGGCATAGGAAAATATAATAAACTTTTTACTTATGCTATTTGCATAAGTATTTTTACACATAGTATAATTTATAATTGAGGATTAGTATTAGTATATATGAAATTGTAGGATATTTACTTCTTTGACACAAGGCTTTGCTAAATCCTAAAAATGTAAACGTTTTGTCTATACTAATATATATTTTTCACAAAATCAATATGGATTGAGCTTTATTTAACTAGGATAAATAAATCATAAAAAATAATTATAAATTTAAGAGATATTGATATTATGCACCCAAATTTTTTATCTGACTCAGAATTAATATCTGAAAAGAAATTTTCTAAAATTTTGGCAGAAATATCTCTCAAAATTCGCCAATCATTGGAGTTAGACTATATCCTCAATACAGCTGTAGCAGTAGTACGAGATTTGCTCAATGTTGACCGTGTTCTTATATATAAATTTCAACCAGATGGTAGTGGTATTGTTGAGGTAGAATCAGTTAGTTATCAATCAAGAACGATAATTAATGAAGTTATATACGATCCATGTTTTAAAGAAGATTTGATCGATCTTTATAAACATGGTCGTGTGAGTTCAGCCACAGATATTACTAACAGTAATCTACCTACTTGTTATGTAGAATTATTACTCAGATTTCAAGTACGATCTATATTAGTAGTACCTATTTTACAAGGGGACGACCTATGGGGATTATTAATTGCTCATCACTGTATTGATGCTAGAGAATGGCAAAATTCAGAGATTGAATTATTACAACAATTATCAGTGCAAATGGCAATTGCTATTCGACAAGCAGAACTTTATCAAAAACTGCAAGAAGAATTGAAGCAACGTCAGCAGGCACAAACTAAACTCAAAGAAGTTAATAAAAAATTACAAGCTAAACTTACAGAAAATAAAATCTACGCAGATATTGTTAAAAATATGCAAGTTGGTTTGCACGTTTGGCAGATGGAAGACTTGAATGATGTGAGTAGTTTTAGATTAAAAGCTACTAATCCTGCTGTTACTTATTTAACTGGATATGAAGAAAAAGAAATAATGGGTAAGCGAATTAGTGAATGTTTTCCTCATTTATTAAAGACTGATTTACCAGAAATTTATGCTGAGGTTATTCATTCGGGAAAAAATAGAGATTTGGGAGAAATTGAATATTTTGAACAACGAATTCCTCATAGTCTTTTTGCAGTAAAAGCCTTTCCTTTGCTTAACAATTGTGTGGGTATATTATTTGAAAATGTGACAGTTCGTCAAGAAACAGAAAATGAGCTGAAAAGACAAAAAAAAGTCATGCAAATGTTGACTACAATGAATCCTGATGGAATTTTAATTGTTGATACAGAGGGTGTAATTCAATTTGTTAATCCTGCAGGAGCATTGCTTTTTGGTCGTAGAGAAGATGAACTAATTGGAAAAGCTTTTGGGTTTCCTTTAGTTGTGGGAGAAAGAGTTGAAATAGATATAGTCAGACCATTAAATGAATTGCGTGTAGAAATAGGAATGGCTGAAATGCGACTTGGCAATATAATTTGGGAAGGAAAAGAAGCTTTTCTTGCTTCTTTTAGAGATATTACTGAACGAAAACGTACAGAGAAAACGTTACGAGAAATGAATGAGGCAATCGCTCAAGAAATTCAGGAAAGAGAACAAGCACAAAATCAATCTCAAGAAGCTAATAAAAAATTAACAAATTGGGTCAAAGCTTTAGAAAGTCGGAACCAAGAAATTACTTTACTAAATAATATGATTGACTTACTTCAAGCTTGCTTTACAGTTGAAGAAGCTTGTCAAGTTATTCTGCCATTAATTGAAAATTTATTTCCTAATACTTATGGTTCGGTCTTTAAAATTAGTGATTCAAGAATGTTAGTTGAAGGCATTGCAAATTGGGGAGAAAAAATACCAGAAGAAACACTTTTTGCCCCCCATGAATGTATTGCTTTGCGTCGGGGAGAAGTTCATTTTGTAGAGGATACTCAAACAGCTTTAACTTGTAAACATCTGCCACAACCATTACCTAAAACAACATTATGTATTCCGATTATGGCACAAGGCCAAGCAATAGGAGTTATTTCATTTTATTATCAAGAAAAAACAAAAATTACAAAAGAAGAACATCAATTAGCGATAACATTAGCTAAACAATTTGGACTAGCTTTAGCAAATCTAAAATTACAGGAAACTTTGAAAATTCAAAGCATTCGTGACCCTTTGACTGGATTATTTAATCGGCGCTACTTAGAAGAATTTCTGAATCGAGAAACTTATCGAGCTATTAGAACTGAAAAGCCTATTGGTATAATTATGATTGATGTAGATCATTTTAAAAAGTTTAATGATGAATTTGGTCATGCTGCTGGAGATGTTATTCTCAAAAATTTAGGAGCTTTTTTAAAACAGAAAGTTAGAGATTATGACATAGCTTGTCGTTATGGTGGGGAAGAACTAATTATGATCTTACCAGGAAGTTCTTTAGAAAATACCGCAAGAAGAGCCGAACAAATCAGGAAAGAAATCAAACAATTATCTGTAGAATATGATGGTATACTTCTAAGTTCTATTACTGTTTCTTTAGGAGTTGCTTGCTTTCCCGAACATGGCAAAACTGGGGAAAAGGTTGTTCAAGCTGCTGATGCTGCTCTTTATCAAGCTAAGTATGAAGGACGTAATCGAGTTGTAGTAGCTCCAAAGTATTGAATATTTGATTTATATTATATTTTTTTGAATTAATAAAGGCTATTTTAGGTGAATTAGTTTTATTATTTCTACTTAATTAGGGTTTGCTGAATAAAGTCTTTTGCTAGGGGTAGGAGTCATAACTCAGGATAAATGGAAATTATAGAAGAGGTAATCAGAAAATAGTCCCTTAATTTTTCTGCCATAATTCATCCCAAAACATTAACTTTATGCAGCTCTTGCCACCGAAAAGCTGACACTTTTTAAGACAAAAAATGCTACAACCTTTATATTTTATCTATCAATGCTTTGATATTTAATCAGCCTCCCATGTGAAATTAGGAAAACTCTCAAAAAACAACTGAAATATGTAAGTAAAAATTTAACTAACATAGACAGACTAATAGAGAAAGGTGCAAGTCTAGAAAGTTTGAATAATAGACAATATAAAACTTTGTTGGTCGTAAGTAAAATTTATCGTCAGCAACAATCTTTTTCAGCAAACCCTAACCTATGAATAATCCTAGTTACTGCTTTATGAAAAAATCTGCAACGTCGTAGTGGCGTGTCAAGCTGAAAATGATGTATTAAATTTTTTAGTACAATTCTTGCTATGACTAAGGTTTGGAGAATTTTCCTAAAAAACTATTTTAAGCTTGACGCGCTAGTAGTATCCTTGAAAAATTAATTAATAAAAATTGAAACTAAATTTCTTAGAAATCTTGTTGGAAATCATTCATACTCAGACAATTCATATGAGGTTTGAGGAATCACATTTATATTACGATGAGAATAACGAGTAATGGCCAATAAAGGTAGTGTCAGAGTCAGTACAGCGATCGCTGTTCCCAAAATATTTGCAATCCTTTGAGGAGGTTCATCGTCTGAGTAACTGACAGGTTGACTATCTGATTCCATATTGAGAAAGCTTCTAAAAAACTTAAAATTGTTAGTAGTAATACAAGTTGTATTATAAATACTGGGAGATTGGCCTCAACTTTTATTGTTAAGAACTATGATTTTTTTCAGTAACTTTGTCCTTAATCTCTTTAGCAGTTTGTGCCAACACCAGAGATCTTTGACCCATACTTACAGGTAGTCTAGGTATATCCGACAAGGAAGCACGAGATAAATCCAACAAAAGTTCACGGACTTCTCCTACCCATTCTAACGAATCTGGAGGAATAACGTGGCCATCAGCTTTTTCTTGAATAATTTTTGCTTTCTCTGCTAGTGGTAGAGCTCTTTCTGCAAGTTCTTCTGGTAGTTTAGGCCGATCCGACAAAGAATTACGGACAATCTCAAGTAATAATTGATGAACCTGATTTATCCACTCAGTATCTGAGTGGTGGGAATTAAAATTAGTCATAAGTAGGGCTAGTTTGTTTCAAAATGAGAGCTAAAATTCTATTTTTATTTAGATAGAAATAATTATTTACTTTTCAGTTAAATTCCAGACTCCATCCCAATCCTTTGGAGGAAGTTTTTGCTTAAATAGATTACAACGACCAAGGTGCAACTTAGCCGCTTTGTTGTTTGGGTCGATGTTCTTGACTGCTTGAAATTCAGCTGCAGCCTTTACAAAACATTCTTTTATAGAGTCCTCATCTAAACTTTTGTCTATGGATGGCCTTAAGTAATACTCTCGTCCTCGACGATAATGTTCAATTATACGGTGTTGTTGCTCCGTTAAATCTTGCTTCAACTCACCTTCCTTGAAGCCTAATAATTCATATATTCTAACAGGCTTACTTTTTCCCTTCACAGTAATTAGGTCTAGTTCCCGAACCCAAAGCATATCTTTGTAAGGTTGATAAGTATTATCACTGATGACCAGGTCTGTACCATACTGCTTGCTTGTACCTTCAAGGCGAGAAGCTAGATTAACACCATCTCCAATAGAAGTTAGCTCCATACGCTTACTAGAGCCAATATTACCACTAACTACTTCGTCTGAGTGAATGCCCATACCAATCTTAATAGCCATTTTGTTCTGAGCTACACGTTCTTCATTGAATTTTTCCAAGCGCTGACGCATTTCTACAGCACTTTGCATGGCACACAAAGGATGATTTTCTAGAGGAGCTGGAGAACCAAATACTGCCATAAGGGCATCCCCTATATATTTGTCAAGAGTACCTTTGTATTTGAATACAGCATCTACCATCTCTTCAAAATACTCGTTCAGCATAGTAACAACTTCTTCAGCTTCCATACCTTCTGTCAAAGTAGTGTAGCTACGAATATCACTGAAAAGCACAGAAACCTGTTGACGTTTTCCTCCTAAACCAGTATCACCAGTTGCTAATAATTGTTCTGCAACTTCTGGTGTCATGTAGCGATACATCAAGTTTTTTACTTGTTTTTCTCCAGTAATGTCCTCCATCACTACTAAAACGCCATTAACTTTCTCAAGGTCGCAAACATCAATCATAGAGTTAATTGACAAATTAATACTCTGAGGAGGCAAATTTCCCAGGGGTAACAAAGTTTGATCTGGATAATACTGTTGGTACTCTTTAGTATAATTCGGAGAAAGGGCTAAATCTAGCCACTTAGAAAAATCACCTTCCTTGAGCCGTACTAATTCACTTACATATTTACCTGCTAATATCTCTGTGTCACTGATGCCCAGTAAATGTCTAGCACTTTCATTTGTAGCAATAACTTTGCCTTTTTGATCCGTCGATATTACCCCGTTTGTGAGACTTCGCAGAATATCCCTTTGTCTCTGTTGCTCTTGTTTAACTGTATCAAATAATTTAGCATTTTGGAGGGCCACACCTGCTTGGATATTAAAGGCTTTCATAAACTCTAAATCGTTGCGATTAAAACTGGCTTTCCACTGCTCCGGTGCTTCAGGCCAGTTGGCATGGTCATAGGGTGGATACTCTCCTTGTTTCTTTTTGTTAATTAGCTGAGTTACGCCAATTAATTCATCGTCAGCATTAAAAACAGGCATACACAACAAACTACAGGTACGATAACCTGTTTTTTCATCTGTTTCCTTGGCTGTAACTGAGTGAGTATCTTTATAAACGTCAAAAGGAATAAGTAGTGGTTCGCCAGATGTGGCCACCATCCCAGCAAAACCTTTATCTTTAGCAATCCTAATTTCTGTTAGCTGTCCATTAATGGGGATTTTTGTCCATAGCTGACTTTTCTCATTGTCTATGAGCCACAAGGTACTGCGGTCTGCATTCATCAGTTCCTTGGCCTGCTCCATCACTTTTCCTAGAGTATCTTCTAAGTCTAGACTACTTTTGCTGAGGGAGTCTACAGCTTTCATTAGAGCTTCTGCTGCTCTCTGTCTTTGAGTTGCTGCATAAAATGATTTAGAAGATTCTAAAATTAGACTAATGGAAGGGGCAAATTCACGAAATACTCTTTCATCTTCTTCAGTAAATCCGTTGACATCTATTTTTTCTCCTAGTTGTTCATATTGTTCGTGGTCTGCTTTGAACTTGTTTAGGAGTTGGACAACTGCGATTAAATCCCCTGTATCTTCTTTCAGTAATGGCATTACTACCATAGTGTAGGTACGATATCCATTCTGTTTGTCAAATTTTTGTGCTGAAGCGGAACGTGGATCTTCATAGAAGTCGTAGGGTATGTTGATTACTTTTTTCTCTTGAGCTGATTCTCCTGCTATTCCTACATTGGCTGGAATTCTTAATTCTAAGAGTTTCCCATCTGCTCCTTTAGCTACTGTTGACCAAAGTTCATTTTTTTCTTCATCTAATAACCAAATTGTTGTCCGGTCTGCGTTTAATAATTCTCCAGTTTTGAGAGTAATTGAGCGCAACATTTCGTGTAGAATTGCATCAAATCCTTGAGCTTCTAACAAATTGTTGAGCATTCCCAGGGTTTGATTAACTGTTTTGAGTTTTTCTTCAACATCCTTAACCGCTTCAACAAAGGTTTCTTTTGTGAGGGGAGCTAGATAACTTGAGAAACTAGACCCAGGATGAACTAATGCACTACTTTCGTTGGCTTTTGAGTGATTGTTGGAGTTATCTCCATTACTAAGATTAATTTCTGGGTTATTATAAGTATTATTATTATCTGAGTAATTTTGAGGGTGAGACACCTGATGGTTGGGACCCTCTATAACTTCCACATCCTCTGTTGGGATTGTGTACTCTGTTGCTATTTGGTTTGGAGATGCAGATGTCATAACAGTTTAATTAAATATTTGGATGCTCTTTCTATGTAAGGCTTTTCAGTCCTTCAAGCTCAATTTGTTAATTAATATTAAGAATTGAGTGATTTAAAAATCATTCATATCTGTAGTGTAGTCTAACATAATTAAACTTTTACTCTTCTTTTAAGAAATTTATTCTAAATATTTTTTAGATAAGGTCTGCTACAAAAGTTCTAAGTGCGAGTTTAGGGTTCTTCAGTTATGAAATTTTTTTTTACTTTTAACCCCTTACTTTAATGCTAGTTCTTCAATAAGCAGATTAACTTTGTTTGATAGTATAGAAGCTTATATATTGCACTTGCTAAACCTTTAATTCATAATTATCAAAACTAAGAGTTTTCAATTTATTCTCTATTTCTCTATTTATAGAAGCAAGTTTTTATTGGTTAAAATTGTGCCCTTTTGTTTTATATTTATAATATAGCACAAAAAGTTACTAGTAATACTATGGATTGTGTTATGTCTAAGTTGATAACTCAACATAATCTACATAATTTTTCTTGCCCTTTGTTAAAGTCAATTGATAATATTATTTTATATATTGTATTGTTAGTATAACCGCTATTATGGACTAAGATTCTCCTCCAGATCTAGAAATAGGTATAGTCAAATTTTTCCGACGTTTAGTAGCAGCTTCAGTTAAAAGAGATTCTGCAAAAGCTATAGCTTCTTGAGCTGGCCTACCACTAGCTAGTTGTGCCAACTCCTCTCGCCTTTGATAATTATTGAGATTTTTAACTCTAACAATAGTCCGTACTTCAGAGTTTTGATTAGGTGTTTCCTCGACTACTTGTTTACTGACATTAAAGTGATTATCAGCCATTGCAGCTACTATCGGTTGATGGGTTACGCAGAGGACTTGATGTTTCCGACTTAGTTGATGTAGTTTCTCTGAAATTGCTGCTGCGACTCTTCCTGATACTCCAACATCTATTTCATCAAATACTAGAGTACCAGAGCCTTCTATTTGAGAAAAACAAGCTTTCAATGCCAATAAAAATCGACTCATTTCTCCACCAGAAGCTATTGAGTTTAGAGGTTGTAGTGGTTCACCAGGGTTTGGACTGAAGCAGAATGTAATCTGGTCAGCTCCTGTAATTGTTGGGTTAGTGGGAGTAATTTGTACCTGAAATTTCACTTTTTCCATAGCGAGGGGTTTTAATTCCTCTACCAAGTGTTTCTCTAATTTAACAGCTGCATTATGACGTTGTAAGCTAAGTTCGCTACATTTATCTTGTAATTGCTTTTGAGTTTCTAGGTATACTTTTTCGAGTGCTTCAACGGACTCTCCACCATGTTGTAGTTCTTTGAGTTCTGCTTGTATTTTGTAATAATAATTAATAGCTTCTTCTAGGGTTGGACCATACTTGCGACAAATTTGTTTAAGTTCTTGAATTCTTTCTTCTACATCTTGTAATCTTTGGGGATCTGCTTCTAATTCCTCGCCATAGCTACTGATTTGTCGGCTAGCTTCAACAACTTGAGATAAAGCTTCATTAATCATTTCTAATACAGGTTGTAATGTGGAGTCGTAGTTTACCATATCGTTTAATATAGTTTCTGCTTCTCCAAGGAGGTCTGCTGCTGCTGAATTATCTCCTTCATTTTGATATAAAGCTTGATATATTTGATAGCTTTGATGTTGAAGTTCAACTGCATGACTAAGGCGTTGACTTTCATGTGTTAGTTGTTCTAATTCTTGAGGTTCGGTAAGATTAGATTTATCTAGTTCTTGTACTTGGTATTCTAATAAATCTATTCTTTGTAAACGTTCTTGCTCTGACTGGCGACGATTTTCTAATGCTGCTTTGGCTTTTTGAGCTTTTTGGTAGGTAATACTGACTGCTTCTCGGCATTTTAGTAGGGGATGACTACCATATAGATCGAGCCATTCCCTTTGGAGATTGGGATTTCCTAATTGTAGAGTTTGGCCTTGGGCCGTAATTTCTAATAGGCGATCGCGCAGTTGGTCCATTATTTTGCGATTGACTAGAATACCATTGAGACGAGACCTAGTACGGAGAGACGTTTGGGCACAAGTAATTTCACGACTACAGACCACTAATGTACCATCCACTAAATCTATTTCTTGGTTTCCTAACCATTCGGCCAGGGATGAGTTTAGCTCAAAGGTTGCTTCTAAGATAGCTCGTTTAGTTCCTGTTCGGATTACACGACGGTCTACTTTTCCGCCCAGAGTTGCATCAAGAGCATCTAGGATAATGGACTTACCAGCACCTGTTTCTCCTGTGAATACATTTAGGCCAGAGCTTAATTCTAGGTCTAGATGGTCTATAAGAGCAAAGTTGTTAATGCGAAGGGATATAAGCATTTATTCAAGAAAGAAGAAAGAAGGAAGAAGTTAAGAAGGAAGAAGTTAAGATTAAATGTTTGCACTTTACTTTTATCCTGCTTCGGTCAAACATAATTTTTTAGTTTATGTATGACTTTAATTTATGACTAAAATTATGGCAGTAAATCCTCTATTTTCTTGGAGGTCTTCAAGATAAAATTATAATATAGCAATCCTATTTCAATTGTAATATTTCTGTGGTAGTTAGGAGTCAGGAGTCAGAAGTCAGAAGTCATAATTTTCAAGGTTTTTTGTCAATCTTAACTATTATAAAAATTCTCACAAATTATTTATTTAGGATTACTATATATAATTAGAAGAATACATTAAGGTTTAATTGGATTAGGGATAATTTTTATTTTGTTTTTTAGTAGAATATCAATTAATAACTATAGTAATTGTTTATGAGTGAAGAATTATTTATATTTTCTTAGTTTCTCAATCACGATTTATTTTAATTTGAGAAACAATTGATATTGGGTTTCTTGTTGGAAATTTCACACTAACTAAGTGGAATTATCTTTTTCAATTATTTATGCTGATAATTATCTCAAAATGCTACTATAAATTCAAAATTTATGACTTACCGAATAATTAACTAATTAATAATTAAATAATTCTGGTTTAAAGCCTCCTCTTTTAAGGGGAAAAAAAGCGGTCGTTTGCGGAGCAGTCCGTTAGGATGGGATGGCGAGGAGACCTCGCCATATCCAATCGACCAAGAGAAGAAATAGTATTTCCTTATTTCAATCCTCTCGGTTTTAACCAGAGGTAATTATCAATTATCAATTATCAATTATCCATTATCAATTATCCATTATCCATTAATGAAAGCAGTTTCCAAAGTTATGAGAGGT
>NZ_CEZPJD010000018.1:0-27683 GCF_983059655.1 Okeania sp. | reverse complement strand
CCAGTAACACGACATATACGCCATTCATCTAAAATTGATGCACCAATACGTTGATAAAATCCAATGGCTGGTTTATTCCAATCTAGAACACTCCACTCTAAACGTCCACAGTTTCGGGATACTGCTAACTGTGCGACATAACTTACCAGTTGCTTTCCTATACCCTGCCCTCGGTACTCCGGTAAAACAAATAAATCTTCTATATAAATTCCTGGTTGAGTGAGAAAAGTTGAGTAGTTATGAAAGAAAAGAGAAAAACCTACAGGTTGGCCAGCAAATTCAGCAATAATTGCTTCAGCATAAGGACGATCGCCAAATAAATCATCTTTTAAGGAGTCAACACTACCTGTAACAGCATGGGATAATTTCTCATACTCAGCTAGGGCTTTAATTAACTCAAATATTACAGGTACATCTGCTGGCGTAGCACTACGCAATTTTAGTTCATCTAAAGACATAATTTAATCACCATTACATTTTATTAAAATCGATTTAACCATTCTTTCAAACGTTCAGCTACTTGAGGACGACGTAATTTCCGCATGGCCTTGGCTTGAATTTGCCTTACTCGCTCCCGGGATAGATTAATCATACGACTCACTTCATCTAAGGTATGAGGTTCTCCTGTGAGTAAACCATACCGGAGAGTGATGACATCTTGTTCACGATTGTTCAATACATGATTTAAGACTTCCAAGATATCCTGGCGCATCATCATATCATTCATCTGCGCTTCGGGAGTGCTATTTTCATTATCTTCTAGGAAGTCTAGTAGTTCACTATTCTCGTCAGTGCCTAAACGATGATTGAGAGAAAGGGTTTTCCGGCGAATTTGTTGGAGGTTACGCAGTTGTTGGTGAGAAATTTCTAGTGCTTGAGCAATTTCAGCATCACTGGGGATACGATTTAGCTTCCGTCGTAAGTCACGGTAGACTCGTTTAAGTTTGTTAATTTGTTCAACTACATGAACTGGTAAACGAATAGTACGTCCTTGATTAGCAATAGTACGAGTTATTCCTTGACGAATCCACCAATAGGCATAGGTGGAGAATTTGTAACCTTTCTCTGGGTCAAATTTTTCCGTAGCACGGTTTAGTCCTAATGCTCCTTCTTGAATCAAATCTAGAAAAGGTACCCCTCGGTTGAGATAGCGTTTGGCAATGGAAACGACTAGACGAAGGTTGGAGCTAATCATTCGGCGTTTGGCGGCACGACACTTATGTAAGCGATGAGATAGTTGTGCTTCTGTTAAACCTGCTGCTGATGCTATTTCGCTTTTTGTGGGCATTCGTCCTAAGCCATTTGCCAGTTTTTCTGGCAGTTGTTCAAAGATAACTAACTCTTGGATCAACCTGGCTAATTCTACTTCTTCTTTTTGGCTGAGAAGAGGATAGCGAGACATTTGCTTAAATAATGCTCCTACTGCATCATCTATATCTTGTGAATTTTCTGATAATGGGAGAGTTATAGCCTGTATATTCATACTAGAGTCCTCTTGATATTGATCTTCTTCATGTAGTGATTCGGCAATCATCAAACTCACTTGTTGCTTTTGAGCTGCCATTTCTGGTTTATTGGTGGGAGCTGGAAATTCGACTTTATGCTGATCTGAATTCTCTTTAAGTAGAATTTTCATGGGTTTTTTTCCTAATTATATAGTTTTTTGGCTATAAATGGTTGATGAAGCGTAGAAGAACTGTGATTTTATACTATGAATCCTTAATTATTACTTAACAATGAACTAAGTATTAAATTTTAATTATTGAGGATATCATATTTCAGACTTTTTGTCAATAATATAGCTAAGAGCGATCGCAAATGTCTATTAGACCAGAATTCCTGAGATTTATAGCAGGGAACAGTGATAAAAACATTTATTCTGATTCGGAACGTCATCCGCACAAGTACTTAACCTACCTGTCTATTACTATATCTACAAGAGTTTATATACCTAAACCTAATAATTACTTAACATTAAGTTATCTGTTTATGTACTGATAACAATATACATTTCAAAGCTTTAGTCTCTAATTAGCTGTATTAATCAATACAAAGCAGCTAGTTTATTTCTAATCTTATTTAATAATAATTAAAATAACTCCAATTCTGATAATTTGTAACAAGGTTGACTGTCTCTTCAAATTATGTATGCTGTATTTATTCAATTAAAATGATGCGATCGTATCGTAGATTAAATAATTAAGTAGTCAAGTCAAATTATTTTTATGTTTATTACTTAAGTATATTTTTTATTCCGTCTTTTTGTACTTATTCCCTTCCTTGGAGCCATCGCTGATGTTGAATTGCAGCGCTGTTTTCTGATATCAAACAATCAAATGAGTAGAGAGCGATCGCGAATTTCACACTATACTATAAGCAATATCATTAAATTTTAGCAATCAATCTCTGGACTTGTATTATCTAATTTTATTGGTGTAGACAATTAGCTACAATAATATTTTTTTACTATAACAGGACTTACGCAAATTGACCTTTGAAGCAGCATCTGTAGGGGCTAATGGCATTTGCGCTCCGCAAAGCTCCGCTAACGTACTTATCCGTAGAGTCTTTGTGTAATATCATGTCCGGTTAAATAGACATCTCCAGAAAAGAGGGAACAGGGAACACCGGAGCTGGGAACAGGGAAGAATAATTGATAATTTATGGATAAGAATTGATTTTATTTTTGATTTTTGGAGATGTCTAATAGTTATAAGTAAACTACTCAGGAGTCAGAATTTCCTACGGAATGCTTCGCAAACAGGAGGGAAGAAAGAAGAAGAGAAGGAGAAAGTTTTTTTATAACTAATTATCCGGACATGATATAACTCCTGTATAAATGACTGTTTAACTTGTCAGAGTGGTTATGGAAAAAAAAATTGAGAGCATTGGTACAGTTATTATTGGAGGTGTTAGCCGTGCTGGCAAGTCTCGACTCGCTAATCTAGTTTTTCAGCAAACCCGATGTACTGTTGTGCATTTAGACTCATTTTTCAACGCTGTTCGCAATAATTATCCTGCTCCCATACTTACCTCTAGAGAGAAGGAGATATTTCAAGATTATTGTGATACTGTATTGGTGAAAGCTATTCGTAATATGGGTAAAGAATTTAACTATCTTCGTGTTTATGAGTCTTCATTCATCTCTCCTCAACTTATTATCGAACGTCTTTGGTATATCAAACCCATTACTTTATTTTTGGGATATCCAAATACTGAACCTGAACGTAAATTTAACGAAATTCGTCAAGCAGCACTTGAAGATCCTTACTGTTGGTCTCATAAAATGGAAGATTTAGAATTACTAGAAACCGTGAAAAATTTTATTTCATTGAGCCAAGCGATCGAAAAAGACTGTATTAGATATGGTTTTCCATTCTTTGATGTTTCAGATAATTGGCATGATACTGTGGAGCTAGCCCTTATTCATATATTAACTTGCATCGATCGCGAAATTCATTTCAATCTAGATAATCAATTATTTTAAAGCTATTGCGAGTCTAATATAACAGTATGAAATTATTTCAATTTCTGAGAAATTACGTGGCTACTTTTGCTAGTGTATAGATACTACATTTCATGTTAGCAATAGCAGAAAAAAGTAAAATTTCAAGGAATAGGGAAAAGATCTTTAATTTAAAACTTTTAACATTCCAGATTTCATTTGTAAGATAGTTTCATTAATTCTTTGGATGTCTTCAGAAAGAAGCAGTGGATTAGATACAAGAAAAGATAATAGTTTTTTTCTATCACTTTGAGTGATTATACCTTTTGTCAAAATAGAGTCAATGGTTTTTGTTAATGAAGGTTGTTCTTTTTGAAGTAAACTCTCAGAACCTTGTATATTGTTCATATTTTTTAAATTGATAACTTCGTTTAAGTTTATTACTAACCATTTATTAGTAGCATCACCCAACTGGGTGAATTAAAAATCCCTTAGTTAGAAAAAATTATCAAATTAGTAAAATTGCCATAAATCTAGAATAAACTATGAAATCGTTTAATATTAAATCGTTTTGCTCCGCAACATATAAAACGTTAGCGAAGCTCCTCTGAAAGAGGCAGTGGCTCTGTCATTTCAGTAATCAGTTATCAGTTAGCCTTCTATGGTCGTAACTTCGTTAACAGTTATCAGTACTGAAGCCAGCAGTTGTGTTACATTTAGTTGAGAAATGTGATAACTTTCATTTTGTTATTGAGACTTCAGAGCTAGACTCTTGCTTTTTAGTTTCGTGAGAAGGTACTAGATTTACTGATTGAGTGCTAACATAGCAGCAAAATATAATCTTTAGTTTGGAAGATTTGAATATGAGACTCAAAATCCTTTCTGCTATTTTAGTTTTAAGTACAGTTTGCCCTCCTGTTCCAGCTATTGCTGAAAATATCCAACATACACAAAAGTTATTATCTAGTAAACAATGTCCAAATTGTGAATTGAGTGGTGCTGGTCTGGTATTAGCAAATCTTCAAGGGGCTAATCTCAAAGGGGCTAACTTGAGCGGAGCTAATCTCAGTCGTGCTAATTTGACTGGGGCAGATTTAAGTGGTGCTAATTTAGCTGGTACAAGTTTATTTGGTGCCAACTTAACTGGGGTGAATTTAACTGGGGCAAATTTGGCTGGTACCGATCTGAGAAGTGCTTATTTAACTGGTGCTAATTTAACTGGTGTTGACCTCAAAAATGCTTTTTTGTTGGGTGCTGTGGGAATGCCATCTAATGTTGGTGAAGCTGAAGATTTTTATCGGTTAGGAATTGCTGAAGCAAAGGCCGGACATTATAAAGATGCTGTTAGATATTATAATCAAGCTATTAGTTTGAAATCTGATTTAGCTGCTGCTTATTTTGCTAGAAGTATGGCTCTTGCAGATTTGGGAAATCTTGATGCTGCACTTGCAGATGCGGAAAAATCTCGTGATATTTTTGTTTCTAAAGGTAGTAAAGAAGGTGAAGAATTATCAGAATATTTGGTGGAAATTATTGACCTACGTTTAAATCCTCCAGAACCAGAAAAGCCTAATCAATTTGTACATGCTATTGGTTCTTTGCTTCCTACTTTATTAAGGTTGGCATTTTAAGCCAGAAAATTTGGAAAGAGTCAATACCTAAGAATATTTTTTTCTCTTCACAGATCGACAACCCTAATATTGTCTTTTGAAATTACAATTTATCTAAATCTGAAGCTAATAATAAAAATTCGATAATATGCAAATAATCAATTTTTTGCAACTAGACACTAGTAATATCATGTCCGGATAATCAGTGATAAAAAAACCTTTTCCCTTCTAACCTTTTCTTTCCTCTCTTGGTCAGCATTCCCTATCTTGGTCAGCATTCCCTATCTTGGTCGGCGTTCCCTTGCGTCTGATGCCGACGCGGGGTCGCACCGCTTCTGCCTTCTGCCTTCTGCCTTACCTCCTCTAAAGTGTAATATTCAACCGGACATGATATAAACCTACTTTCATACCTTAATTCAGCAATGCTAAATTACTTTAGAAGCAAAATAATGACTAATAAAACTCCGTGTATTTATTTCTATCTCCCTGAAGATTACTGGCAAATTAATGATGATGTCTTAGGTGTACTGAATCGTTATTTAAATGGCGACATGGCTTTCTCAGATTTATGGGAATGGCATGTCAAAACACATCCAAGCTTAAAGTCTGATGGTTTGTTTGCTTGGATAATACAGCCATACTTATTTATGAAAAAAAGGGGCCTACTTTGTGAATTGACTCCCAAAATACCTTCTCAAGGCATTGTAATTATGTCTCGCAAATTTGTTAAAGATGATTTAAAGCCAGGTTCAGACCGTGTCTTTGTAATAGCTAAATCAGATTCCAAAGTTCTTAAATATGCTCAACTTCATGTTGTTGAAAATATTCACGAAGATCTAGTTCAGAGACCATCAAGTCTCTGGAAGAGCTGTTTTATACCTCACTTTCCTCAACCTGGTTTAATGCCTCGTAGTTATGAGTATGGTGATAGATTTCAAAATATAGCTTATTTTGGACTCGACAGAAATCTTGCTCCAGAACTATGCACGCCTCAGTGGGTTGATCGATTAACTTCTTTAGGCTTTAACTGGCGTATAGTCGAACGTGATAGTTGGCATGATTATAGAAATATTGATGCCATTGTAGCAGTTCGTAGTTTTGATAAATTTACATATACTGTGAAACCAGCATCAAAGTTATATAATGCCTGGCATGCAGGAGTTCCGGCTATTTTAGGTGCTGAGTCTAGTTTTCAATCAGAAAGAAGGAGTAATCTAGATTATCTAGAAGTCAAATCAGCAGATCAGATTATTGATGCTTTAATCCTCCTCAAGGATGATAAAGACTTACGCCAAAAGATTATAGAGAATGGTAAAAAACGTTCTCAAAATATACAGCAGCATCAAGTAGCTGATTACTGGGAGAGGTTTTTTAAACAGGATGTATATCCCTACTATCATAATTGGATATCTTCATCTAAGTTTAAACAAGGCTTATTTATCCTGGCCCGTAACTATGAAGTTAAACTTAAAAAGCCAATTAGCTCAAAGTTTTTGCGCTTTCGCGGTCAGATTAAGCAATCTTTAGTCTCACTTTTTCCCTTTCTTAATTATTCCAAGTAAAATTGAGACATAAACAGAATTAGGTAGTCATATCAAATCCAGTAGCATTGGTATAATTAAGGTTTGCTGAAAAAGTTTTTTTTACGTTGGCCCATTTTTCTGTACATGGTGAGTGCATTTATAGATACCTGGAATAAGAGTGTATTTTAGCTGAAAACTGGGCACAATTTCTGATTCAAAATGCCTTAAATCCTTACTGTATAAGCTTTTTAAATTTATTGAGCAAACCGTATTTAACCTCTTCCTGGTAAAAAACTACCACTGAGTTTTTTAATTGCCCGGTTAGCAACATCCGCATAACGCAATTCTCCACAAAGAATTTTACTCATTACTTCGGTAGCGACTGGCAATTTAACTCCCACTTTATAAGCTACTTTAGGAAAGCGATAAAATGCTCCTGCTAAACGACCTGCCCAAACCATATCTGCACCCCATTCTTCATTGATTATCTGAGTATATTTCTTCAGAGCATCCCCATTACCTCCTAATGCTTCATCTATCGCTTCAGCAGCTTTGACACCACTGAAAATTGAGGGGCGAATTCCTTCAGCAGATAAGGGGTCTAATATACTTGCTGCTTCTCCTGCTAATACTGCATTTTCTGTGTGGAGATTTTTATCTCCATCCCATAAAGAAATAGGATGTTCTAATAATTCATTTTGATTTGCACTTAAACCAATTTTCTGTGCATATTCCATCAAATCTTTGGATAAATTTTTGGGTTCCCCTCCTCTAAAAGTAGCAATATTAATTGAGCAAGAATCTGCTTTTGGAAAACTCCAAATATTGCCATTTTTAACTGAGCCAAATTCAAAATTAACTTGTTGATTTTGGTCTTTTAATGCTGCTTCAAAAACCAAACTTTGTCGTTTTTTAGACTCTTTAAAACCTAACCATTTAGCCATTGGGCCTTTTGCTCCATCAGCCGCAATTAAATAACGACCTGTAACAGGTTCTCCATTTGTTTGAACTTCCCAATGATCGCTTTTAAATTCAATACCTGTAACTTCTGTTTTTTCTCTTAATTCTGCTCCTTCTCCTTGAGCTTTTTGGATCAGGAAATGATCGAAAATATCCCGTTTAACCATCCACATTGCAGAAGGTAAATTTGCTTCTACGGGGTCTTCTAATTTCCATGTGTAGCGAATTTTTTTGACCTTGAGAGAAATTGCAGGAGTGAAATCAAAGTCAAACCACTGGGCAATAGCTGGAGATACCCCACCACCACAAGCTTTAATTCTGGGCAAAGATTCCTTTTCTATGACTAAAACGGAGCGTCCTTTCTTTGCCAAATGATAAGCTGCTGTACCTCCTGCTGGGCCTGCTCCTACAATTATACAATCAAACATTTTTTTCAATTTTTTAGATAACTAGATTTTTAATAATTCGTCCAATGGGAAAAAGTTAATTAAGCGTGGGCTTATGGTAGATATACCATTGGTTTTTGTCAAACTATCTATAGAACTTACGGCGTTAAAGTTACAAAGACTCCATCATGCCTAATATTTTTTTAACATACTTGATTTTTAATGTCTTGTCTAATTAATAGATAACCAGGAATTACGCATTTTCCCAACAAAAACACTATATGTACCATAGTGCTATAGTTTTTATCTGCTATATATAGTGCTTTGGCGTAAGTCCTGACAATGTTCAATTAAGTTCTAGGTTGTAGACCGTCTGCAACAAGAGTTTGCCAAGTGACTCATCAGTTCTAATAGAGAGAAGTTTATTTCATGCAACTTCACATAAAATGGGTATTACTTCTAATAACAAGAGTTTAGTATATTAAAGCTCAAAAATTGTGCAAGTCCTACTAGAAATTACAATTATTAGACCGGATTTTTTTGAGTTTCCTCAAGCCATTATGGCAAATAGATGGTAGGCAATAATAATTTACTAATTTACTCATCAGATATAAGTGAAAAACGTTTATGTAATACCTACCATCTAATACCTAATTTTTTTTGACTTCTGACTTTTACTTACCTATGTTTTAAACAGTTTTTTAAACCGTAGTAATATCCTTCTCTTTAGCAGCTAATAACTCATCTATTTTGGCGACGTATTTATCTGTTTTCTTTTGAATTTTGTCTTGCAAATCTCGTGATTCATCTTTAGAAATATCGCTCTTTTTTTCCTGTTTACGAACGGAATCTACAGCATCACGACGAATATTGCGGACAGAAACTTTCCCTTCTTCAGCAAGTTTAGCTGCTAACTTAACCATTTCCTGACGACGTTCGCTGGTGAGTGGAGGAATATTTAGCCGTACAATAGAACCATCATTATTGGGAGTTAAGCCCACATCTGACATATTAATTGCTTTTTCAATTAAGCCCAGACTACTTTTATCAAAAGGTTGAATAGTAATGGTACTAGCATCTGGGATGCCAATATTTGCCATAGATTTGAGTGGAGTTGGAACTCCATAATATTCAACTATTACTCTGTCTAAAAGAGAAGCATTAGCTCTTCCAGTTCTAATAGTGTTGAAGGAACTTTGAGTAGCTTCAACTGCTTTTTTCATTTTCTTTTCAGCTTCTTCTATATTCATTCATCAAAACCTCTCACAATAGTTCCAATTTTTTCTCCCATAACGGCTTTACGAATATTACCCGTAACCGAAAGATTAAATACAATAATCGGGATATTATTTTCTTTACAAAGGGCGATCGCTGTACTGTCCATTACCCGTAAGTCTTCTCTTAATACTTCCCCATAAGTTAGGGACTCGTATCGTTTGGCCTGTGGATTCTTCTCTGGATCGGAATCATAGACCCCATCGACTTTAGTGGCTTTATAAATTACCTCTGCATCAATTTCTGCGGCTCTCAGAGCAGCAGTAGTATCAGTGGTAAAAAATGGATTACCAGAACCTGCACCAAAAACTACCACTCGGCCTTTTTCTAGATGGCGAATGGCTCGACGGCGAATATAAGGTTCAGCTATTTCCTGCATGGCGATCGCTGTTTGGACTCTTGTCGGTACTCCTGCTTGTTCTAGGGCATCTTGTAAGGTAATGGCATTCATTACAGTGGCAATCATGCCCACATAATCTGCTGTTGCTCGGTCCATTCCTTTCGAGGCTGCTTTTACACCTCTAAAAATATTACCGCCCCCAACAACAATTGCCATCTGAATTCCTGTGGCCATTACTTCGGCCACTTCTTGAGCAATTCCTTGGACTACTGCCGGATCTATGCCATAGCCCAGACTTCCCATCAAGGATTCGCCGCTCAATTTCAGCAAAACCCGTCGATCGACTGTCCCCATACTTTTAGTCTTTTCTCAACTAAAGTTGCTTCCACAATACGATACCAGTCGATCGGCTTTTTGCCACTATATTTATTCTTGGTAAGTAGTCGTGCAAAATAAATTTCCTAGTTGAGAGAGGGAACAGGGAACAGAAAGTCAGTAGGATGTGTAATTAATTTTGCATAGGAACTTACTAAATTAATATTGAAGTTGCATAGAATATATAGACTTCTCCTATGTAGGGAGTAGGGAATAGGGAGAAATAATTGATGAATTAGAGTGCGATAATTGATTTGATTTTTTATTATTAGATATGTCTAATGTGTAAACATTTCCTGCGGAATGCTGCGCAAACAGCTATTAGCAGTCAGCTGTCAGCAATTAGTAATTAGTAATTACCTTTCAGGTTTAGTCTGGGGACTTTGCCAGTAACTTTTATTCTTTCTCAAGAATAAAGGTTGCTTTTATCTTCCTCAAAATTAATAGCTGATGGCTGAATTCTTACCGAATAATTAACTAATTAATAATTCTGGTTTAAAGCCTCCCATTTTAAGGAAAAAAAAGCGGTTGATCGCGACAGTGGAACGGAGTTCTTTCTTCGCAGCGCACCCGTTGGGTGGGATGGCGAGGAGACCCGCTCTTGCAGAGCCGCTCCGAAGATCGCCATATCCAATCGACCAAGAGAAGAAATAGTATTTCCTTAATATTCAATTCCGTAGCGGTTTTAACCTTCTTGTAATTATCAATTATCCATTATCAATTATCCATTAATGAAAAGCCTCTCTCTGCCTTAAAGGTAAAGGAGAAAAAACTTTCCTTTAAATCAATTCTCTTTTTTTGAAAGAGAGGTAATTATTCATTAATGGATAATGAATCGCGCCATTTAATTGAGCAACCAACAACTTTTGTATGGGATAGGGTTACTTCTTCATCTTGAAGAAGTTGGTCAATTGCCTGATGTAAATAAGCAATTTTTACTGCTTCTGGCTGATTAACATTATCGTCTATTAGCCCACGATATCGTAACTTACCTTCTCGATCTAATAAAAAAGCCTCGGGTGTTTTGTCAACTCCAAAGCTTTCTGCTACATCTTGAGTTACATCCCTAATATAAGGAAAATTTAGTTGATTATTCTCTGCAAATTCTTTCATTTTTTCAAAACTCTCTGTGGGAGAAACTGTCGCATCATTAGCATTCATTCCAATTATGATTACTCCTTGATTTTGAAAATATTTTTGTAATTTTTTAATGCGTTCAACATATAAATCTACTTCTGGGCATTGATTGCTCAAAAATATCACACAAATTACTTTAAAAGTTTCTAAATATCTTGCTAAATGATGAACCTCACCATCTACTCCTGGCAATTCAAAATCTGGAGCATAATTATCAATTTCTGTTCCTGTCATTTCAGTTAAAATCATATATCTATTACCTTTCAAAAATTACCTTACTTATAACAAATGTTTTTCTATCATATCCCATATTTTTACCAGCCTTGAGCTAATGCCTGATACCCAATAAGTTTATAGATTAATTTAGCTGCTGTAAATTCAGATACTACAGAATCAACTATCGGAGCTAATTCCATAATGTCACAACCTATTACTTGGTGTAATTCAAATAATTTCCGCAAAAATGTAGTTAAAGAATACCAATTTAGTCCACCCGGTTCTGGTGTACCAACTCCAGGAATTAATGTTGGGTCAATTCCATCTAAATCTATTGTTAAAAAAACTCGTTTAGTCGGAATACTAGCGATCGCTCTTTCTATCCAATCTGGCTGAATAGCTATTTCTCTTGCACGAAAAACTGTGAGATTTTTCTTTTTGATTAAATCTGCTTCTTCTTTGCAAATCGCACGAATACCGATTTGTATTGTTGGCAATTCCATTTCAATTATCCGTCGCATTACGCAGGCATGGTTATATATTGAACCTTCATATTCATAACGTAAATCGCCATGAGCATCTATTTGAATTACTGTAAATTTTTCATCTAAATATATTTTTCTATAAGCTTTAACAATTCCATTTGTAATACTATGCTCTCCACCTATAGCAATGACAAATTTTCCATCCTTCACTAATTTTTCTACTGTTTCTTGAGTTATTTTTAGCATATTTAATGGTAATATTTTTTTTCCATTACCAGTATCTGCTATAGATTCATGGGTATAGATACCAACTTCTAAACCAGTTTCTCGGTCTAATTCTTCGTCATAACATTCTAACTGTTGAGACGCATCTAATATTGCCGATGGACCATTAACACAACCCCTTCTATAAGTGGTAGTTGCTTCATAAGGAATTGGTAAAATTGCTACTTTAGCAGTGGTGTAGTCTGGTTCAATTTCTGAACCTATAAATGGTAGAGTTGATGTAGGGTAAATTGCTGACATTTTTAATGTTTTAGTATTCTAGAGTTGAATAATTTAACATTTAACAAGATTTTGATGATTATTTTAAATGTTAAACGTAAAGGTTTTCAGTTAAAATTAACTATTATAAAAATTGTCACAACTAATTGAGGGTTGTTATCTAGCGTTTTTCATATTAGTGATGAATGGTAACTATACTTGAAAACAAAGTATAATTATGAAAATAAAAACGCTAATATCAAAATTTATTTTAGATAAAACATTTAAAACTCTTACAATATAATTAATAATTAAATAATTCTGGTTTAAAGCCTCCCCTTTTAAGGGGAAAAAAGCGGTCAAGGGATGGCATTAGCGGAGCAGGTTCGCAAAAACGGGTCTCCTCGCCATATCCAATTGACTAAGAGAAAAGAGAATATTCCTTATATTCAATTCCGTAGCGGTTTTAACCAGAAGTAATTATCAATTATCTATCAATGAATCCTATTTCTTAATTAGGGAGTAGATTAGATAGGGACCTTGCGTAAAACGTCCGTACAGAGTAATAATTCGGGAAATAGGGAATAGCGATGCGACCCAGTAGTGGCACGTCAAGCTTGAAATAGTGTTTTAGGAAAATTCTCCAAACCTTAGCCAGAGCAAGAATTATACTAAAAAATTTAATACACCATTTTCAGCTTGACACGCTAGTAGAGTGCGATAGAGGTTGGAACAAAGGGCCAGCAAGTCGCGCCTTAGCCAGCCGACAAATGCATCTGTAACACACACCAAGATAGAAAAGAAGAAAAAATGTACCTCAAGTAACTTGAGAAACACTACATATATCAACAAACAATAAAGCTGACTATCGATACATCTTATACCAATTCCCAAAAATAATGCTATACTTCCGATGCAACATTAGCTATTAAGTAATAATAATAGTTCAGCAATGTTTGTAACGATTATCGGCATTAAACAAAGATATCTTATGTCTTTGAACCCTACTCCCTACTCTCAAAGAGATGTAGCAATAATGCGTGAGAAATGGTATTAAATTTGATGACTACCCCTAAAACTTGGATATGGCGAGGCTGGCCGATCTGCTATCAAAGCCAAGGAGAAAAAGGCCCTTCTGTAGTATTAGTACATGGTTTTGGTGCTTCCTGGGGACACTGGCGCAAAAATATCCCTGTACTGGCTACCAATTGTCGCTGTTATGCTATTGACTTACTTGGTTTTGGTGCTTCAGCTAAACCAACTCCAAGTAAAGATGTTACCTATACATTTGAAACATGGGGCCAACAAATTGCTGATTTCTGTAGAGAAATAGTTGGTGTCCCTGCTTTTCTGATTGGAAATTCTGTTGGTTGTATTGCGGTGATGCAGGCGGCAGTTGATTATCAAGATATTGCTTTAGGTATAGGAATTATCAATTGTTCTTTGCGACTTTTGCACGAACGGAAAAGAGCTACTCTTCCTTGGTATCGTAGTCAAGGGGCATCCATAGTACAAAAAATGCTCAAAGTCAAGTGGATAAGTCAAATATTTTTTAATCAGTTAGCAACAAAGAAAACAGTCAGACGAGTATTATTGCAGGCTTATAAACGTTCTGAAGCTGTTACTGATGAATTAATTGAACTACTCTTAACACCAGCAAAAGATGAGGGAGCGGTTGATGTTTTTGTGGCTTTTACTGGTTATTCTCAAGGACCTTTACCCGAAGATTTATTGCCAATATTACCATGTCCGGCTGTCATTTTATGGGGAGAGGAAGACCCCTGGGAAAATATTGAATTGGCAAAGGAATTTGCTAAGTTTGAAACAGTAGAAAAGTTTATTCCTTTACCTGGGGTTGGTCATTGTCCTCAAGATGAGGCACCGGAATTAGTCAATCCTATTTTGCAAAAATGGATATTTGAAAAATGGAAGCGTTAACTAAGTCAGAAGTCAGAAGTTATATTTATAATAGTGATTTGAGCAAGGCTCCAAAAATATTTGGCCTTAAAAGACGGAGTTGTGCTACCCAATTATTTTGATAAAACTCTATTTAGCGTTTTAGTGCTGCTACGCGGAAGTTAAAAGTCAAAAATCAGCTAATTATCTAAAATATATCAATATCAAAATTTTGGATTAATTATTCATAATAATCATAATCATAACTAAGCTAATAAAACTTTAAGTGTTAGCCTTTCTTCTCATTTACCATTTGATTTTCAAATATTTCTAGGGTTCTTAACAGAGAAATTGCTGACTGAAAAGCTTCCTCAGTAAGTTCTGCTTGTTCTTCGGGTGTATCAACTATTTCATCAGCTAATAGTCTTAAAGAACCAATAATTTGATTGAGAGATCCACGAGCTTCATAAGATGCCTTAGTCAAAAGTTGTTGGTCAATATAATTATCTGCCTTAGATTCGTCGCCAAACTGTATAGAATAGAGACGGCGATAGTAACCATCTTCTTTTTCTAGAAGTTCTAAATGAGTGCCAATTTCCACTAAATTTCCACGCTCTAAAACAGCTATCTGGTCTGCATTTTGAATTGTTGAGAGACGATGGGCAATGACTAAAACTGTTCGGTCTCGACTTAATTTATCGATGGCCTCCTGCACCAAACGCTCAGAAACAGTATCAAGGGCACTGGTGGCCTCATCTAAGATTAATATTTCTGGATCTTGCAATAATGCCCTAGCAATAGCCAAGCGTTGACGTTGACCCCCAGAAAGCATAACACCACGATCGCCTATTTCGGTCTCCCATTGCTTTGGCAATTCCATAATAAAATCATAAGCATTAGCTTGTTTGGCTGCTTGAATCATTTCATCTTCTGTGGCATCAGGGCGAGCATAAAAAATATTATTTCTGACTGTGTCGTTGAATAAATGAGTAGTTTGACTAACAATACCTGTTTTTCTTCTGAGACTGGTAATATCGAACTCACGTAAGTCAATGCCATCTATGGTAATGGAACCAGATATAGGGTCATAAAATCTTGGTAGTAGGTCAGCAAATGTTGACTTACCTGCTCCCGAACCTCCCACTAATGCTAAGGTTCTACCTTTAGGTACAGATACATCAACATTTTTGAGAACTAAATTACTATTACCTGGATAAGAGAAAGAAATTTTATTAAAATGAATTTTCCTCCTAACTTTTTGAAAGGGTATTGAACCAGGTTTCATAATTGGTTTATTATCTCTTCTCCATAAGTCTACAGCCATATCAAAACTAGCAGACCCTTTGGCAATTTGATTACGAGTACCATTAATTCCTGATACCATTGGCAGTAAACGAAATAGAACTAAAAGATAGGTAAGTAGGATAGCAGAGAGGTTGGCAACTTGATCGACAAATAAGGTTCTACCTAATAATAAAATACTGATTACCGTAATTATGCTTGTCACTTCATTAACTGGTGCTATTAATGCTGAATTCATTTTGGCTTTCAGCGCTATGTTTTCCAAGGAAAGCATTAATTTTCTTAACTGTTTATATTCTCTATTTTCAGTACTTACTGATTTAATTAAGCGGATACCATTGAGAGTTTCAATAACTTTAATTGCATAAGTTTTTTGTTCCCGGTTCAACAAAGAACCATATTGCTTTGAACGACGGATAAATAATTGATTAATACCTGCTATTAAGCTTACCAATAGAGTAGAAATTAAAGTAAGTTGCCAAGAGATAGAAATTAATATGCTGACAAATAATAAAATAGTTATTGATTGGGTTACTAGATTAATATAAGCATTAATAGTTTGCGTGCATTGAGCTGTATCTGAGCCTAAACGTTTTGTTAAATCTCCTACTTTTACTTTTGTGAAGAAATCTAAATCGCTGTCCATTAATGTTTGAAACATTTCCGATTTAATACTATTTGTGAGGCTACGAGTAAAAGCTACTGATAACAAGCTCCTGAAATATGTAGTTGAATTTTTCAGAACAATAGTTAATATGACGGCTAAAAGCATCACCACAAGACGATACTTTTCTGGAACTCCATCAAAAGGGGATAAGAAAAATTTAATTATAGGTGGAGAGCCTTTCAGTTCAATTTCTTGCCCAGAAATTTGCAGTAGTATAGGTACTATTAGAGCTGTATTAACTCCGTTAAATAATCCTCCGGCAAAGCCTAATATAATATTTCCTATTATGTGGAAAGGATAACGCCGAATAAATCTTAAAATAAATTCTTTTTTAGACATTTATATTTTCCTGGTATCTTAGATTATCTCAATTTTTACTACTCTTAATACCTTCTCGCTAAATTTTGATTAACTCTGATAAAATGGCTGCCATAGCATCAATACTATAATATTTAATACATCTTTCTCTAGCTTTCATACCTTTGGTATTTGCTGTGGCTAAGTCATTAAATATTAGTTTAATTTGTGCTGCAATTTGTTCGGGAGAACTCGGATCGACTAAATAGCCAGTATCGCCTACAATTTCTGGTATGTCCCCTACTTTTGTGGCAATAATTGGTTTGGCCATTGCCATACCATCAGTTAGTTTTAATGGAAATTGTGCTTGAGCTTCTGGAGTATCTCTCTGGGGGACTACTACAATATGGGCGGCGGCTACAATTTCTGGCATAACTGTAGGTGGATATTTTGGCATTTTAATTATCCAATTACCCCATCTTTCCATTAGTTGACGGTCATAATCATCATAAGGACTACCTCCGACAATGACCAACCTTAAATCTGGCTGATTGATATTCTCTAGGGCTATTAACACGTCTTCTACACCTTTATAGGGTCGTGGTGCCCCTGGAAACATTAAAATTTTATAATTATTCAAGCCATAAAGGGTTCTACTTACCTCTGGATCGTACTTGGTTGGGTCGAATAAAGTGGTGTCTTTTCCATTTGGTAAATAAGTCCCACCAAAGCGTTTTTTGAGAAATTGATTGTGTAGAGTTACCCTGTCTGCTTTGGAAACAAAACTTTCTATCCATTTTAAATAAAAGGGATGGTCTGGTTGTCTTAATGCTCCTTCTGGTTTCAAAATATCTCTGGCTAATTGTTTCAGACTGGGATGATATTTCCAATTATCTCCTCCATGCCAGCTTAACTCCCAATCGTCTATATCTAAAAATACTGGGCGATGGGTTTGCATTTTTCTGAGTAGAGATAAACCTAGACTGGTAGGTTTTAATTTGTAGGCGTAAATTATGTCTCCTGTTATTTTATCTAAAAGTTGTTTGGCTGATAATAAAAATTTGGGATAGTAATTGTGGCTATCTATGGCAATAATAGTATTTTCCTGATTAGTTGTTAGTTGTTGTTTTTCTCCACTAACAAAGCCCACAATTTCTACATCTACTTGTAGTTTTTTTAGTGCTTGAGATAATAAGAAAGGACGCACTGCGCCTCCCCATCTTCCCACACCACTGGTTGATAAGTCACTAACAACTAATGATATTTTCACTGATAATTAATTTCCTGAGTTTACTACTTCTATTATAATTTTATTTATTCGATCTAAGGATTATTTTATTTATTTGGTAATTAGTTATTGAGAATCTTTATTCTATATTCCTTCTATATTTCTATGTAGATATTTTGTTTGTGCGATATTTTTTAAGAAAAATAGGAAGGGGTTAATGTAATGGATAAATTTAAAAAGTATTGATACAACTTAAGACCTATGAATATAGTCATAAATTACTTTTTTTATTTATGGATAGCAAGATAGCAAGTTTTTCTAGTTTATCTATATAATGAATTTTACTAAACTTATAGTTAATCATCAAAAATATTGTTTCATAAAAAAATTTTACTTAGATAATATAATATAATTTTTTTCAATAGGTTTTGAAAAAATGTTACTCATCTAAATACTGACGGTTAATTTTCTCTATATGTAGCTCATGTTCATATTATATCTTAGGATGGCTACAGTTGATTAAGAGTGATAATAACTCATGTTCAAGCTTCCTGTCAATTATTACATGAAAGTTCAAAAGTAAGTATTAAGTCCAGTATCTTGATATCGCTAATTATTTAAGGGGTTGAAGAGTAGGAAGTATAATAATAGGCTGGTTAATATAGTATTTTTCATACATACAGGTGAAGTCTTTTATATGTTATCTGGTTCTTAGTTAACTCTTATAAATTTTTTACCTTATATCAAGTCTCATTAATTAGCAATATTAAAAATGTTATTATTTCTAATGTCAAACGTCAAAAATTTTGCTGCATTTTCTTGATTTACTGGAGTAATAACTAGGATTAAAAGAGATAAGATATTTTGGTTTAATACTGATAATTGTCACAAACATTGCTAAACTATTATTATCACTTAATAACTGAATTTTTAATGAGGTATAGCATTATTGTTGGGAACTGGTATAAGTGAGAATATTTTTTAGGTGCGGAATACTGCACAAACAAATTTCTCCTTGTTTTCTCTTCCCTAAGACCTACACACGTTGATGCAACGTCTCTACTAAGTTTTTTATTGTGGTTATTCAAAGAGAGATAATATTAGACAATATGATAGATGTAATATTAGGCTGTCATTGATTAACTTTAATTAATTGAGTTATTGAAAATTGTATAATTTTTATAAAACTCCTGTTATCCAACCAATATTACAGATATTATCGTCATACAATTTACAGTATTATATGTCTACTCAAAACATTCAGAATCTCACTGTTGCTCAAGCTGAAGAAATTCTCCATAAATTTACCTGTAAAAACATTAAGTTAGTAGATTCACCAGAGGAAAAAGCTATTACTCAAGCTGCAATTTTGCTATTAGCTAATTTGTCTGACTATCAAATGTTGGGAATTTGTGCCGAATCTATTACTGATGCTTTATCTGCTTTAGAAAGCTATCTAGGGGCGTTAGGATATCATACCACTCTAATTGATGATTCTAATTTGGGGGCAATTGAAGGTTCAGTTTATATCAAATTTAATGGCATGAAAGAGTTATATCATATTGAATCTTATGTCGGAGAATATAGAGGGGTATTAGTTTCTTGTCAGTCTGCTGAAGCGACAGGAATTAATGGAACTTATGGTTATTTACCACTTGATTTATTTGACTAAAATTTAGAAAAATAATTTTTTTTACAGCAAATTCCATCAGCAGTGAAGTATGCTTATAGCGGGCAAGATGTCCATATTGTAGATACAGCAGTTTCCCAAGTTATGAGGTACATATATTGATGCTTTAAGGGAGTAGAGAGTAAGCAATAAAAAAGACGGGAATTAGGGTAGTGAACAAGCAAAAAATATTTACCCCAGTTGTACCGCATTAGTTGGAAATCTGCTCTATTTACTTGTTAATATCTGTACTTCATATACGACCGAATCTGCTGTATATATTTATGATTAATTATTGACAAATTTATTAATTAGGACTTGCTGAAAAGTCTTTTTTAAGCAGTGGGGGAGTAGGGGAGTAGGGAAGTATGGGAGAGTTTTTTTGCCTAACTCTTGCTAAAAATACTAGGGTGTTTATCATATTTATTTTGATATTTAAACCAATAAATAACTAGGGTCATTTCAGTTATCAGTTATCAGTTATCAGTTATCAGTACCTCTGCAATAAGGAGGCTTGAAATACGGAATTCTCTTTTCTCTTAGTCCATTGGATATAGCTCCGAGACCTCGCCATCCCACCCTACGGGAAGCTCTGCTTTTCGCGCCAGCGTTGCAAAGCAAACGACTGCTTTTTATCCCCTTAAAAGGGTAGGCTTTAGACCAAGATTTTTAGGTAATTGGTTATGGAAACTTCTGTTGTCCCATTTTTATTATCGGTTTTAGTTAACAGTTTTACGGAAGAAGCTGGCTCAAAAATAGCTCAAACAACGCTTCAAAAAATAGCTTCTCTAAGACAAAAAACTAAAGAAGAGCTTGAGGAAGATTTTCAAACCAGGTTAGTGTTGAATCAATTAGAAGCAAGCAATGGTGAAGAATCACCGACTCAAACTTTAAAGATAATTGCTGATACTTTACAAATAAAAATAAAAACAGAACCTGATTTTGCGAGAGAAGCGGAAGAAGTTCAACATCTATTTGAAACAGAACTTAAATCTAATTATTCAACAGATTTTCAAGAGTATGTTAGACAAATACAAAGGCTAACTAATAAAATAAAAGCTTTGCAGAAAGATGTAGATGATGTTAAACAAAAAATCAAGGAAAATGTTAGTAGAGGTGATTATTTAGGTAAAGACCCAGGTATTCTTTCTGGAAATCAAAATTTTATTCAAAACATCAATCAAGGGAACTCAAATGTTTTTGTCCGTAAAAGTATTAAAATCACTAAAGGTATTCAAGATGATGTGAAATTCATCCCCTTGAACAAAGAATATACTCAGCGTATCCTAACTCAAATAGAGCAAATCAAAGGAAAAATAACTCAATTTTTTACAGTCAAAGAGAGTATGGATGAGTTAGATAAAATTCGTCAACCTATTCCAATATCAACAGGTTATGTAGAACAAGAATGGGAAGTTAAATTTCCACTGTCTTTTTTTGCAGATTTCTACTGGAGAAAACTAATAAAAAATCCGAAAAAAGATGATATTAATCAAGAAAATAAATTAGTTTCTGCAGAAAGTTATAGCAATGAGCGCTGGTATATTTACAAATTGCAGGATTTGCCCAATAGCTAAAAGTCTTATGTTATCGGCAATTTATTCCCTCTGTTGCCAGATGAGCTGTTGCCTGTTGCCTGCGCACAGCGCTATATCTTAAAAAGATTAGAGGTATAGAGTCTCAATTAGGTGCAACTCCTGAAGAAGATAAGGCTCTACTACAATCTCTGGGAAATATAGCAGATGAAGTAAATCTGCAAATATCTAAGTTAAATAATTCATTTATTCTGGCTTTATACCCAGCTTCATCTAGTAAAGAATTAGTTGCAAATATGGTTTCTAAAATTGGATATAAAGAAATTCGGGAGGAGGCAGAAACCCATTTGAGTGTTATTAGCAAGTTGCTGGAAAAGCTCAATAATTTGATGGGAAAATTCGATATAGAGAACCACAAAACTGAAATAAAATTATCCAAGCAGCAAAACAACGTAGTTTCCCATCAAACTTTAGTCGAGATAATTAAAAATTCAAATTCTGAAGACATCATCAATTCTTTTGATTTAATCAAAAATCTAGTAAAAAAATCAGAAAATGAACAAATTTCTATTAGTCAGAATAAAGATAATAAAGACCGCAATAATCAAGACGATCGAGATAAAAATATCTATGTTTTAAGTGACGAAGCACAAGCTACTATAGGGATAATGATTGATATTGAAAAGAGGCGTTATTTGGTTGAAAAGTTAGTAAACTTCGATCTACAGAAGGCAAGGGTAACTACTGGTTTAGTTACTATAACTATTGTGGGAATTATTTTAGTGATGATTGTTGGGGGATTATTTTATGGGCCTTTAGTTTCAGTGGGAGAAAAATCTTTGAATGAACTAAAACTTCCATTAATTAATATTCCTTGGCCTGTTGTTTTCTGGAGTTTTATAGGTAGCTTTGCAGCAATGATTTATCGCTTTAATCGTCAACCAATTTATGAATTTGGTAATGTGCTTAAATGGACTGTTACTAGATCGGTACAAGGAATTGTTCTTGGCTCTGCTTTTTATCTGATTCTTATTTCTGGCTTATCTCTATTAACATCAGAAAAAATAACTACTGAAGTAATTTTGATTCTATCTTTTCTAGTCGGTTTTAGCGATCGCTTTGCTGATAATGTATTTAATACTCTAATTGAAAAATACACTAAAGATGGAAAGAAAAAAGAGCAAGAAAAAATTTAAAATAAATCAAGCAAAATAAATCAACTAATAGATTGATCCTATCTAATAATTTTAACCTGAAGGAATTGGGGAAATTCACCCCAGTTCCTATTCTAAATTTATTACTGTACTAATTCAGGTTCTTTTTCTACTGCTGTTTCTTCCTCAGGTAAGCCAAGTATCGATTTATACATTTTAATATACTCCTGAGCTGATTTGTCCCAACTAAAGTTTTCTCTCATGCCACGTTTCTGTAATTCTTGCCATTGGTCTTTAAAGCGGAAAGCTTCACAAGCTCTAACCATTGCAGTAAAGAAGTCTAGTGGTTCATAGCGATCGAAACAATAGCCAGTACCAGCATTGTTAACTGGGTCATGGAAAGATACTGTATCAACTAACCCTCCTGTGCGACGTACAATAGGTACACTACCATAACGCATGGCCAACAATTGACTAATGCCACAAGGCTCAAATCGACTGGGCATTAAGAAAGCATCAGTTCCTGCATAGATCCGTCGAGATAGTGCATCATTATATAAAAGTTGCACACTCATACGACCAGGATAACGAGTAGCTATCTGCCACATTTGGGTTTCATAGAAGCGATCGCCCGTGCCCAACAAAATAAACTGACTATCGGTGTAGGCCATAAACCGATCCAAGACTTGCAACATTAGATCGAGTCCCTTTTGCTCTACCAGTCTGGATACCATTCCGACAAGAAAGGTATTCTTATTTACTTCAAAACCTACCTCTTCTTGAAGAGCAATTTTATTATCAGCACGTTTCTCCAGGGTATCGACGGTATAAGTTTGAGCAATATATCTGTCATTAGCTGGATTATAAAAGTTCATGTCGATACCATTGAGGATGCCCTGTAGTTTCCCGCTTACAAAAGACATTAAACCATCTAGGCGTTCCCCATAGGAAGGTGTTTGGATCTGACCAGCATAAGTGGGAGAAACAGTAGTTACCCTATCTGCAAACTGAACTGCTGCTGCCATTGTGTTATGGCCTTCCATGTACCAGGGACACCAAGTAATTCTTTCCAAGTACCAGCGCCAAGGTCCTTGATAAGCTAGGTTATGAATAGTAAATACGGTTTTAATATCTGGGGTTTCGTTCATCCAAACTGGTATCATGCCTGTGTGCCAGTCATTGCAATGAATAATATCTGGTTTCCAACCATTCCAGCAAAACTCAGCCGCTCCATTAGCAAATAGAGTGAACCTCCAGTCTTCGTCATCTCCGTAGTAGATACGACGTGGCCAAAAGCTAGGATGACCAAACAGATACAACGGTACATCACTTTTTGGTAGTACCGTCTCATAAATGCCAAAGCTTTGATACATAGCATTTCCTTCCCAGATGGGTTCTTCTGGAATTTCCATTTTGTCGCTCAGAAAGCCATAGTAAGGCATAAGAATACGGACATCGTGACCCATGGCCCGTAGCACTTTGGGTAAGGCTCCTACTACATCGGCCATACCACCAACTTTGGCTAAAGGAGTTACTTCAGCTGCCACAAATAAAATTCGCATGATTCTTTAATTTGCGTTCCCTTTTTGATGCTCAATATCGTCATCATACCTGTATGGGCGCATCTAGACTATAAGTCAAAAGTCAAAAATTAAAAGTCAAAAGTTTTAAAAACAGCTCCCGCTTCCTTCTTCAATAAGTATGGTATTTTTACTTGAGATGCAAATTATACCAACTAAAAAAAAGGATGCTATAAAAAGTGCGCCGAAGGAGAAAATTTATTGATATTTATTTTTGGTCTATTCTAGAATTTTTCAGAAGAGGTGACGATTAATTTTGAATTGTTGATTGTTGATTTTTTAACTTTAATTTATTTCAAAAATTTAGTTAAGTCAAATTCTGTTTCTGGCTGAGATTTTTGATACCTCTCAGAAATTAAGAATAATAAAAGTCGTTCTGAATAATTTACTGCTCCCCGCATTTCATCTCGTAATATTTCTAGTCCTCCATTGGCATATTCTTCAAATATTTTAATGCAATTCTCTTCTATTTCTTCATTTGCTGGAGAGATAATTTTTGTATCTTTTGTGTCGGCGATCGCGATTAATTTAATTATACTTTCATATCCCCTAGACCAAAACACTTCTATACTAATTGGACCCGGTTCTCTTTGAGATATTTCTGTTAATGGAATTCTGTGGTTTTTCTTAATGGCTAAAGATGCTGCAAATATCATTACATCAGCATAAGTTTTAAAAGGACCTGTTTTTTCTTCTGACTCGGTTAAAGCTTTGACTAAATCTGCTTTATCTCTGGCAATTCTTATTCTATTCATTACTAAAAATTCAATATATATAGCCTTTTCATTTGAAATGCGGAAACAGAGCCTTGCTCAAAAGGGAACAGGGAACAGTAAATAATAAAAAACACTATTAAATATTAGCTTTGTACAATAATTAATGGATACTCAAGACAGGATTTTTTGATTAGAAAAAAGTTCTATCTAGATTTACATTTCATTTGAGAACACTATAGCAGGGAATAGGTAACAATTGGAAATACATTTCATATTTGAAGGAGAAGTAATTATTAATTGTTTAATTTTATCTACGGTACTATTAAGTATTAGGCAGATATTTATCATCTTTATTATTATTTTGAAATATAAGCATCAGCTTCAATTTCTACTAACATTTTTGGAGATACTAAACGGTTTACTTCTACCATCGTAGTAGCTGGTTTAATCTCACCAAAAAAATTACTATGTGCTTTACCTATTTGTTCCCATTCATCAATATTTGTGACATAAATTCTGGTTCTCACTACGTCTTTTAAACTTGCTCCTACTGTCTGTAAGGCTGTTTCAATATTCTGGATAATTTGTACAGTTTGTTCATAAGCATCTGTACTAATAATTTCTCCTGTTTTATCCGTAGCAGTAGTGCCTGAAACGTAAACAAAATTATCTATTCGTACTGCACGGGAGTAACCCACAATTTTTTCCCAAGATGTATTAGTTGATATGTTTTTTATTGACATTTTTAATGGTTTCTATTTAGTAGTATTTTCTTCTGTCCACAATAACATGATTTTCTGCTCAAAATCTCCTTTAGTTGCGCGTTTTCGGTCTCGTTCGAGTGTAATTTGATTATGAGAAATGCCATAGCTTTTGAGTAAAGCATCTACTACTTCTAATAAATCGGCTATTTCTATGGCTAATTCACTGTTATTTGCTGTTGCTGCTTCTTGAGCTTCTTCAATAAGTTTTTCTCGTAATGCTTGGCGATATTCTGTTTCTGAGAGAGTGATAGTTTCACATTCTAAACCATTTTTACGGATAATTTCTGGTATGCGATCGCGCACTAATTTATTATATTCTTGAGGCATAATTATATTAATTTACCAACTAATTTTTGTTGATTGCTTGAATTGATACAATAATTTGTATCTCTAATTAGAATATATACCAATCTAGTAAAATAGGGAATATTTATCTTGCTTTTTAATTATTTTGTAACTAAATTTATTAAATTTAAGATTATTTATTTCTGCTTAAATCCATGAATTATTGAGTTGAATTCATCCAATAATTAATTATTTCATATTTTAATTTCTTCCTTGAAAGTAGAAGATTAATTTATATTTATTTTGCTGAATTGTTTATTTAAAAATAATGAGTAATTATTGATTAGTAAAAAATCAAATATTACCATATAAATAGTAGTTTATAATCCTATTTAAAAATAATAAAAATAGATAAATATCAGGCAAGTATAAGCAAATAAATTTTACGTTTTTTTGTTTTTTATTAACTTCTTGATTTAATAGAATATGGTATATTATTTCAGTTATTTAATTCTACTTAGCAATGGATAAACAGTTCAGGAACTATTTTCAAAATGTAGCTATAATTTTATCTATAGCTATTCTAGGTTTCCTCTTAAATGCTTGTGCTATCAAAACTAACGTAGTTGCTAGTTCAGATAGAGTTTATCAATATAAAACTATCCATAATCCGGAAGGTATTGGGAAATTTTATCTAGGTCGAGAAATAGCTAAAGTTATGGGTCATGAAGGTGCTGGATGGTTAGAAAGACCTAGTAGAAGTTATAGAGAAAATCCTCAAAATGCTATCGATGATCTTGATTTAAAACCTACAGATGTTGTGGCAGATATTGGTGCTGGTACTGGTTATTTTACTTTTAGAATTAGTCCTTTAATTTCTCAAGGTAAGGTGATGGCGGTAGATGTACAACCGGAAATGTTGGAGTTAATTAATTTTGTTAAAAATGAGGAAAATATTACTAATATTGAGACGGTTTTAGGGGATGTAGATAATCCTAATTTGTCTCCTTCTACTGTTGATGTTGCTTTGTTAGTTGATGCTTATCATGAGTTTGAATATCCGCGAGAAATGATGTTAGGAATAGTTGCTGCTTTGAAGCCTGGTGGACGGGTTATTTTATTGGAATATCGCGGTGAAAATCCGATGATTATGATTAAAGGTTTGCACAAAATGACTGAGAAGCAGGTGAAAAAAGAAATGAATTCTGTGGGTTTGGTTTGGCAAGAGACTGATGATTTTTTACCACAACAACATTTTTTAGTGTTTAAAAAGCCTGAATTTTATCAAGAAAATCCACTGTTAAATAACTAGATTTTCGATTGAAGGGGTATTTAAATTTCTTCTAATTGAAAATTACTGAGAATTTATATGTAGGTGAAATACTATTTTTGTATTGAATAAAAAGTCAAGCATATAGGCGAGTTAACCCTTATAGTTAAATTATCTCACAATTATTTGACAAATGCAAGGCAAAAAACCCTTGGGATTTTTCTGAGCTTCACAGAATGACAATTGGGTGGGGGTTCTCAGTAGAGCGTTGACACAGCAAGTGCGATAGCTACATCGCTATCAACAAATAACTAATAAAAATCACCTCTATTTCTCCAGACTATTTGTGGTAGTGAGTGCTGAGTATTTTATGTATATTTCTTGATTGAATAAAAAGTCAAGCGTAGGGGCAAGTTAACCCTTATAGTTAAATTATCTCACAATTATTTTGGAAATGCAAGGCAAAAACCTAGGTGTTTTTTTGGTGCTTCACAGAATGAAAATTTAGCGGGTATTTTCAGTAGAGCGATCGCTTTTATATAGGTAACTAATAAAAATCACCTCTATTTCTCCAGACTATTTGTGGTAGTGAGTGCTGAGTATTTTATGTATATTTCTTGATTGAATAAAAAGTCAAGCGTAGGGGCGAGTTAACCCTTATAGTTAAATTCTCTCACAATTATTTGGGGAATGCAAGGCAAAAACCTCGGCGATTTTTTGAGCTTCACACAATGACAATTTAGTGGGGATTTTCAGTAGAGCGATCGCTTCTATATAGATAACTAAGATAACTAATAAAAATCACCTCCAGTCTAGCCATATTTGTGTCTTTTATTTCTCCAGACTATTTGTGGTAGATAGTGCTGAGTATTTTATGTGTATTTCTTGATTGAATAAAAAGTCAAGTGCAGGGGCGAGTTAACCCTTATAGTTAAATTATCTCACAATTATTTGGGGAATGCAAGGCAAAAACCTCGGCGATTTTTTGAGCTTCACACAATGACAATTTAGTGGGGATTTTCAGTAGAGCGATCGCTTCTATATAGATAACTAAGATAACTAATAAAAATCACCTCCAGTCTAGC
>NZ_CEZPJD010000017.1:6010-28673 GCF_983059655.1 Okeania sp. | reverse complement strand
TATACAATTTTCTCCTTTGCCTAAGTTCTGATAGATATTAGAATTTAAGCAGCAGTGCTATATTGCATTTCAAAGTTTATTCAGAACATTCTCAAATTCTTATATCTCAGTCACAGCAATAATCTAGCTTTTGACCTTTCATATTAGACTTTTGGTTTGTACTATAAAACTGTGCTCAAGCACTAATTTCATATAAACTGTGGATTGATTCATACCACTAGGAGAACATCGTAAACAAAAATGGAAATAGGTCAGAAAGTAAAAGTAAAAGGTATCAGACAACAGCCTATACCACCCGCAGCTATAGTTAACCAACTGAAGAAAAATCCAATTGGTACAATAAAAGAATTCAAAATGGTAGATGGTAGTGGAATTGGCTTTTGGGTTGAATTTGAAGAAAACGTAGGTACTTGGTTTTTTGAAGAGGAACTAACACCTATCTCTTAACAGATGCTATAGCAGAAGGAAGAAGGAAGAAGGCAGAAGGCAGAAGGCAGAAGGAAAAATCTGGCGTTGCCTGAATTTTCAGCTTTTGATATGTCCTCTCCTTTCCTTCGACTGCTATATAAAGTAGATTATTAGGGATAATACTGACAAAGGAGAAAAAAGTATTACTTTTAATATAAATTCCTATCATAAGTTACTTATCTCTATGAGAGGGGGAGCAAGATGCTCCCACTGGCCATATGATGACAATATGCCAATACCAAACATTGTAGGGTGGACAGATATGACAGATATCCAGCCTTAACGAAGTTAGAAGTCAGAAGTCAGAAGTTATTTTTGTAACAAGGATTTGAGCTTCGCTACAAAAGTATTTCGCCTTAAAAGGCGGAGTTGCGCGATCCAATTATTTATTTTGATAAATCTCTACAGCTACAAATTAAGTAAGTAGACACGAATAAACCTCACTATGTAACAAAATGTAAATTAATTAAAACTCTTGAGATTGCTTCCTTCCACTCCGTTCCAGTCGCAATTACATAGTGATATTTGATTATGCCGGGCTACTTACTTAGTTAACTTAAGGTTCTGAACCTTTCAGTTCACAAACCATTCCAGAACAAGCGGGGTCTTGAGGTCCCATTTCTGGTAACTCGCTAGCTAACACATAACCATTCATTAACTCAGAAAAATTATCGGACTTGCGCCGACGCAACACATCTTCTTGCATTTTTTCATATTCCTCCTGAGATATGCGTTCAAATGGCAACCGGGGGAATGGTGCATCAAACCGCGCTAACAATGCTGAGGAAATATAACCTTCATCATCGCGAATTGCTTCATAAATGCGCTTGCCGAGAGGTTCAATTTCTGCTTCTGTTAACAAAATAGTACTGCTGGTGTTATGGGTTGTCCAATGTTGTTGTACTCCCATGTAAAAGTCAAACATTGCAGTCGCACTGAACTTTTCAATAGATATCTCCTCAACCCCAGGTAAATCTATCCAAGATACCTGTACTGGAATTTCTACTAACCATTCTTTAGCACGATCGTCAAAAGGATCGTTGAGTAAATTTCCATTTTCATCTTTGCTTGACTGCCCCGGAATCACAGAATAACCATAGTCGAGGCAAGCTAACGCTACAGGGTCATTTTTGGCAAAAGTAATTCGTCGTACCCAGCGTAACCCAAAAGGAGGATGCCAACCGGGAGCTGCATTTGTTAATAGAGATTTTGTACCGCTAGGCTGGACAGTTGTACAACGGTTTGGACGTTTGAGGTTGTGACGATCGCAATAATCCCAAACTACCTGATGGACTATTTCGCGCCAACGGGTTAAATATTCTGCTTCCTGTTGTTTAAATTCTAGACCTTGAATTGTTGCCGGGCGTCCTGCTTGCCACCAACGCAACCATTCAATGCCAAAAGCTTTTACAAAAAAGTCAAATAAACCTGTAAAAGATACTCCCACAATTGGGTCTAATTCTCGACTATAACGATAGCGAGGTTCGACGAATTTATGGTTTAGTAAAGTTGCCACAGAAAGAGCAGCTGCGGTGAAAGCTTCTTCTTGGTCTTTGTGGTTATTTGGGTCAATTTGATTGAGATGAATTTCTGACAAGTTGCAATTTCCTGTCAAGGTATTGCCAAAAACACCCTTGTGAAATTCTGGTTCTTCAAAACAATAAGTATCATGTAATCCTGGCAATTCTTCAACACTTTGAATTGTTTGATTGTTCTGTTTTAAATCTGTGGACTGGGCATCTTGCCCGGTCATCAATTTACAAGGAATTTCACTACAATCAGTTATTTGTAAGTAGTAAAGGTCTTTATTTCTTTCTCCTAAATTTGTAGTAGAACCGCAACTTACCATTGCACGAATACCACATTTTGTCAACAGTAATTGTAGTCTTTTTGCCCGTTCATAATCAGACAAATAAATTCTAATTCCATGACCTTTAGTATTAGAACCATCTGTATCTGCTAATCCAGCAATAAAAGCTAGAATAGCTGGTTTATTCCAACTAGCAATGGTATTTAAAGCATCAGGTTCAGTTTGTAGACGATGTATTAGTTCTTCAGAGAATCCTAAATCTGTTACCAAACAATCAGCTTTCAAATCTCCCTTTTCAAGGGGATAAAAAGAATCCAATTCAAGTATTTCAACTCTTCTACTTAAGTAGGATTTACTGATAACTGATAACTGATAACTGATAACTGATTTACCTACAGCCACACCTAATGTATAAGCATAAGATAAATTGATAGAATTTCCATCCTGATAATCTATGACAAAAGGTTCCGTATGTAAAACATATTTGCTATGAGTTAGCAAATCTTTTGTTTGTACTTCTTCATAGTTTTTACCAAACCTATCTTTAACAAAAAATCTATGATATTCTGTCACATCCAGATAGGAACCATCCCCAAATTTTACCCGGTATAATTTTCTGTCTTTTCCTGTTTTTATAGGAATTACTTGACTCCAATTTTTGCCGTTCCAAATTTCAACTTTTTGACCAACAATATCTTTGATTTTGTGAATACTGTCGCGAGTAATTAATAGAGTATCTCCGCTGACACAGTGGAAATTTGAACCAATAATTTCTCCACAATTATGAACCACGAATCCATTAGCGTCAAACCGAGAAGGTCCTGGAACTGTGCAATCATAAACCGTTTCTGTCCCATCGGGAGTAATAGACTTAACTGTTGCAGTAAAGCGGTCGCGATTTAATGTCCGTTTATATCCTTTTAAGACAACAGCAAGCTTTTCATTTTTTGCAGGCTCCTTGAACCCAATAAGTTCTTGAAAAATTGGCAAATTGTCTTTAGAAATAACAAGTTCGTGGTTGGCTTTACAATGATAGAAAGCTAGATTGCGATTAGAATCCGGTAATTTTCTTACGTTCTCACTACGTCGATTCTGGTAAACTGTTGAAATAATTCCTATTCGGGCTAGCATTCTTTGAATAATTAAAAGCGAATTTAGATTGCTTTGCGCTAAACGAATACTAACGCCTTTATTTTGGTCGCCTTGAACACTACCATCTGCATCAAAAATTCCTCGTAGAAAGCCACAATAAAAGTTGTAGCTACCACGTTCAATTTCTGAAGTTATAACTTTGTGCTTGCGGTTTATTCCAAACTGATCTCCTAAAACTGCCAACTTAGAAGAACTTACTTGGCTCATGTTGTGGAGATTGTGATGACATCCTTTGATATTAGGATGTCCTAAAGCAGAATTATCAAGGGCAGCAATTGCATACTCTAGCATTTCATTTTGAGATTTACCCCAATACCTAAGTATTCCAATGTCATTACCACTTTGAGTTTTGGCAATAGAGCCATCGCCAACCATACTTCCTAAAAGCCATCCTTCTTCAAAAGTTCCTTCACCGTCCCATTTTTGAATTTCTCGGTGATTGTGTAAACAAACTTTATCGCCAGGTTTTAAAGAAATAGCAGGAACCCATTTAGTATATTGTTTCTTTTGAGTTTGACTTATAATTTTAAGCACGAGGTGGTTTTCAGTTAGTCGGATTGAAAAACCTTCTTTAGTTTCCAGTTTTAAAATAGGTTTTGTCCCAGTTTCAAAAAATCCGTCAGGAGTTGTACTAAAAAGTTCTCCGTTAACAAAAGTGCCATGTTGAACGCCAATTAATTCCTTAACCTGACGCGCTCCAAACTCAGTATGAATCCAAGTATCTGCTGTAACACATGGATTTAACCCTAGACGAGCTAACCGATGTTCGAGTTCATCATTACTAATATTTGGATAGTGTTCTTGAAACCATTTTTTGGCGTTATCTTGTCCATAAGCTTTCAAGAAATCTCTTTTTATTTCTGGGGTTGAAACTAGATCGCGATTAGCACGAGCAACTGCTTCACCTGCCCACTGAATAGCACCTTCACCGGAATAAAATTGTTTTCTCACTGCCTCAACACATTCTTCTAATGTTGGTTTGTGATGGAAAACATGAGTGTGATTTGCCATTCGTAGAGCATCTCTTTCTGGATCAATTCCCCAGTTACCATTTTCATCTTGCCGCCAGAGATTATCCTTTGCTAAAGCAAACAGGCGATCGCTACTATTGCCCTGCCTCATTCCGGCACTGTTGGCTACTAAAACTCCTTCACAAACAAATTCATGGATACTGGCAACTTCAATATCATAAGTTGATGCTTCTCTCACATCCATCTCAACTTTTTTCACTTTTACCGGAATCAAATCTGTAGCATCGGCGATAAAGTTCTTGACAATGCGAACCATCATCTGCTTGCGCTTATTCCAATCAAAAGTATTCACTAAAGGTTGAGCCATTTCGCTGGGAAAACCGTGGTCGTGGAAAAATTTAGGTCGCTTACGTTTTTTGACTGGAAACTGAGTAGAGTAAGTCATCATTACTTTTTCTACTGCTTCAAAAGCACTCTCACCTACAGTTACTAACTCACCTTCCCATTTTCCTGTTCGCTTGCGCACCGAACCACACAATCTCGTGGTGATTCCTAAAGATGCGTATAATGCTTGCACCTGTCGCAGAAAGTCTTGGTAAACTGAAGCTACGAGTACACCCTGATAATGACAACCATCTGCGTCTGCTAAACCAGCTAAATAAGCTTGACGAATTTCTTTTGTTCCCATCAAAATACAGTCAGGAATCGTAATAGAAGTAAATGACTGTTTAAATTGTGAAAGATATTTATTCAGAATGCTGCTATTTAACTGAAGTTCATAAGCTTTGGTTTTACATTGTTCTGGGGTTCTCAGTGTATGTGTTTCCAAACCAAATTCTTGAGCAACATTAATCAGTCGTTCGAGAATTTCCGGACTATCCTGGTGGACTCGAAATCTGACTCGCCATCCATCGGAGGGAACCGATCCATCTCCATGCAAATATCCCAGAAAATAAGCAACTTCACTGGTAAGAGCGGGTACTGTTATTGGTTTTGCACCATGGGAGGTAACACCTTTCAACTCAGGGAGTTCGGTGGGAGTACCAGGTATTGCTTGAGGCACAAAAATCAGGCGATCGCCCTCTTGCAAGTCTTGAGCTTTTATCATTTTATAGTTACCATACAAATCTTGCAGCACGGCAACTTTATGATCGGCAGTACATTCAAAATATCCGTCTTCTGTTTGAATGCGACATAAAGACTGAGTACCCTGATCGAAGAAATTTGTTACGGGATAAAATCCTTTGCTGGTTAATACGCGATCGCCTATCCGAATTTTTTCAATAGGTACTAACCCTGATGCTGTATGTACTAAAGCGCCTTCAGGTAAACATCTTCTAATATTGCCAGCGACAATTGTCACTGCTGCTTCATCAATTAGCAAACAACACTCCACAGAATTTAATTGTCGCCCGACTGCTTGATTTAAAATATTCCCACAACGTTGATACAATTCTGGCAATTTTACCGGGTTCGCAACACCACCAAATCCTTTTAATGGTTCTCCTGCAGGTCTGACATCACTCAAATCAATAATTACTTTGACTTCACCGGAAAATCGTTCATCGGTTGACAATTCTAACAAAGCTTGATATGAACCTACCCAACCTTGACGACTGTCTCCAACATAAATTTCTACCTGGTCTCCATCGAATTTTAGTTCTGTGAACTCCCGACGTAATTCAGCAGGGGTAGAACCAATTTCACCCCGCAATATCAGATTTAAGTGATTTCTAATTGGTGGCAGTTGATTGATATAATCTCCTTCTAATACTGCTCCGGTACCGCAGCCCATCATTGCTAAGTCCATTAATAGACCAAAGGCACGCCAGTCCATTATATTTGTGGAGGAACAATTGTAGGCCCCGGAAAAATTTTGTGGTTGTGTAATCCATTCTGTGCCCCCTACCCACAACCAACGGCCAGAAGACATGGCTTTTAGTTGACTTTGCATCCGATACAGTAAGTCTGTTTCTTCGGGGGTAAGTTGGCCTAATTTTCTCAGGCCATTAATTGTGCGATCGCATACTTCTATCCAAGTCTCACGGCCATTTTCTGTTTTACGGCTATAAGTTCGATAAAATACTGGGTTTGCTGTAGGTGCTGTTTCGGGAAATTCACCCTGATTTACTCTTTCTAGTTCTCTTACCATTTATGAAATTGAATTTTTAGGAAATTAAGTGACAGACTATGAGTGTAGCGCGATTTTTTATATATAGCGTCAAATTGTTGACAAATTTCACCTTTAACTCTATATGTTGATTCAGATTCCTAATATTTCAACTTTTTTTAACTAACTATCAGAAATTCTATATTGGGCAGCAATGGGTCTTGAATAACTCCTACTCCTTGGAAGTCCCACCTTTTTAATATTGTTTTTAACTGGGTAGCTGGAATAGATTCAATGGCGAAGCGATCGCTCAAGTCTGGAGCATGGGTATTGAGGTAGCTGTGGGCGTCAAAGTCTTCCTGGAATAATAATAAAAATTTAACAGTCGAATCTGAGTCTGGATTGGCACTAATATAACTACCATCAACTTTAGAACGGAGTAGGTAATAAATTTGGGATAACATGGAGATTTTGTGTTTTGAGATACTAAAATTTTTACTACTAAATGGGACTTTTTGTTTTGCTTTTGACTTTTTATTTATGTCAAATGTTTTGACAGTTTGGATAATTAATTCACTTGAAAGTTAAGGTAATTGCTATGATCAATTTATAAAAATAAACAGTGATACATTTTGAATTAGCATGAGAAGCTCACTGGACTTAACAGAACTTCGTGACCTCCTGGCTGCAGGTAAGTGGATTGAAGCCGACGAGCAAACTAAAGCAGTTATGACCGGGGAAAAATTTACACCTTATCCAACCTACCTAAATAAAGATGTAAATTTCCAAACAATATCTTGTGAATGTTTGCAAGAGATTGACCAACTTTGGTTACAACATAGCAATGGTAAGTTCGGCTTTTCCGTTCAGAAAAAGATTTATAAGAGTTTAGGTCGTACAAAGGAGTATAATGAAGGAATATTGGAAGCGTTTGGTGACCGAGTAAGCTGGTGTAGAAAAAACATTTTTGTGGTGGCGCTGGCGCATATGGCAACAGTGGTATGAGGCTAGCTATAATCAGAAAGGCTCTCTTCCAAAAATGTGTATAGCTTACATTTCTAAAAGAAATAGCATGCATGATAGAATGACATATCCAGATAATGGTAGCCCTCCTCCAGGTTGAGGGCTGATGAAAGATACTATAGCTCTCAACAATGCTATGAGAACAGCAGAAAATAACCTTGGCTTTTCAGAAACCCTAAAAAGATTACACCAAATGTTTCAGCGCTTAGAATATTGTTCCATGTAGTGTAAAAAAGACAATCTAGAGTGGCAAAATGACTATTTTGAGACAAACTCAAATCTATTAATCTACGGCTCGGACTGCTATTATTTCTTCAAACCGCGTTTGTGGCTTAACAGGATAGGGTTTGAGCCTTATTTAGAGATTGAAACCCCCAAACCTAGAACTCACAATGAAACAAATCACCCTTGCAGAGCTTCCCGAACCCGTCCAAAACCTAATTAGCCAAGCACAAAAAACAGGCGAAACCTTGACTATCATCCAAGATGGCATTCCCTTCGCTATTATTTCTCCTGTCAAGAAAAAATCTCTTCTGCAAATCCTTTCTACCCTCGAACCTTTAGATGAAGAATTTCCAGATGTGGACGAAGGATTATTACCTTTAGATGACATCAACTTGTCAAAATGAGTTATTTATATTTATTAGATACAAACATCATTTTAATGAATATGATAGGAACAAAACTACCAACAAATACATGGGTAATAGCTACCTGGGATGAATTTATTGAGATGACGGAAAACCCTGCCTATCAAAAAGCTAAATGCTATTACCACAATGAGTATATCAGAATTGAAACCATGCCAATAGGACCTAATCATTCCAGAGATAATGCTACTATTCTATTTGCCATAAATCTTTTTTGCACTATCAAAAGTCTGGCTTTCAATAGTTTGGATAACTGTAGTTATCGGATGAAAGGTATCAGAGAATGTCAACCAGATATATCTTATTATATTGGGGAACGTGCGAAGTTAGCACCACAGGGAACAGCTATTACAAATCTTGAGACCACACCACCACCAGATTTAGTCATAGAAATTGCTGATTCTACTTTAGCTGATGATATTGGTCAAAAAAGGTTGCTTTATGAGGAAATACAAGTAGCAGAATATTGGGTAGTGGATGTACAAAAAGCAGAAATTATTGCTTTTGCTATTATCGACAATAATGGTAGTCAGCGAATTAAAGAATCGTTAGTTTTATCGGGGTTGAATATTGCTATATTGGAAACTGCTTTAAGTCGCAGTCGGACGGAAGACCAAGCACAGGTAGGAAGTTGGTTATTAGAGTGCTTTTCAGAATTAACCAAGCACAAAGATAATTAATAATTAATAATTAATAATTAGAGACAGTTTTCCCATTAATAAAGAATATTAAAAAGAATGAAGTAAGCATTAGTTTAATTTCTACTACATTTTAAACTCTATCAGGACTTACGCAGAGACTACACATATAGCGAGGGCGTTAGCGGCAGCTCTGCGTTAGCAAATGCCATTCGCCCCTACAGATGGTGGTTTAAAAGTCAGTTTGTGTAAATTCTGTCTGTAAAGGGAAATGTAAATGTGGCTCGATAAACTGCTAAGGTTGAGTGATGAGCTTTTAGCCATACTTTATAATTCTGTGAAATTTATCAATTACTTTTTTCTCCTTTTTTATAAGGTAATAAAGCTAATAGCTGATAGCTGACCGCTGTTTGCGCAGCATTCCGCAGGAAATGCTTACATTATAATCAACTTAAAATTCCTCTTTTTAACCCCTTTAAAATAGCCAAAACCATCACTAAATCATCCCCTCGTCTTAAGCTAAACTCATCAGACAATGCATACTCAAACTGTTCCCCTTTTACCAACTTTAAAAAGATAAAATTACTGCCATTAGTCACCAGTCCAAATAAAGACTTATCTGTATGAGGACTTCCTAACATATAAGCTAAATATTGAGGAATACCCACCTCTAAAGAAAACCCCGATCGCTTAGACTCAATAACCAAAACCCAGAAGCGTTCTTGTAACACTAAAATATCAATTTTACCCCGAATAATTAACCCTTTATCCCTCTCTTCAATCTCTATAGAACTCTCAGCAGTGGTATAAAAAGAAGTTCAATAATTTAGAATTTAGAATTTAGAATTAACTCTCCTTGAAAAGAAAAGGTAATTATTAATTATTGAACATATTTTCCATTACAAGACGCATCGCTAAATTAAAATAATTATTTTTAACCCGATGCAATAGTTGTTTTTCCCTTTCATTAATCTCTAATAAATTATCAAAATAATTGGGTCTAATACCCTGCCTTTTAAGGCAAAACGTTTTTGGAGAGTTGCTCAAATCCCCGTTACAAAAACAACTTCTGACTTCTGACTTCATTAACTTGCTATTCCCTAAAAAAAGCAGGATTTTCACTCAATTTAAAATTAAATTTATCTATCAAATCATAAATAGTAATCCGTTCTGCTTGTATTGTTTCTGTCATAACTTTAACTGTGCGAGATGAAAACTGCTGTAAGAGGTTGTCTGAGAAGTCCTATTTGCTACATCCAGGCCCTCTAAATCCCCCATTCAGCAAAAAGCGAAGCAAAATCTGGCTTCCCCCTTGGAAAGGGGGACGGGAGGGGGATTAATAAAGAGGGACTTTGAACAGCAAATTACTCTTTTTCCCCCCAAAGTTGGGGGGCTAGTGGGACAAATCTCAGTTAATCACTCATACCTGATAGCTGACTGCTGAATGCTAAATGCTTACAGAAATATCTACTTCAGATTTTCCAATTTAATCCTTGGATCTACAGCTTTCAACAATAAATCTGCCAATAAATTACCAATAATTAACATCAAAGCACCCATCATTAAACTTGCCATAACTAAATACAAATCCTGATTTCTTACCGCCTCTAAAATTAAAGTTCCTAAACCAGGCCAATTAAAGAAATATTCGGCTATAAACGAACCACCTAATAAACTGGCAAATTCAAATCCTAATAATGTGATTAAAGGGTTAATGGCATTTCTCAAGGCATGAACATAAATCACTCGATTCTCTGGAAGACCTTTAGCTCTTGCCGTTTGAATATAATTTTGTCGCAAAACATCTAATAATTGTCCCCGCATTAACCTCTGTAAACCAGCAAAACTGGTAATGCTTAAAGCAACAGTTGGTAAAATCATATGCCAACCCATATCTAAAATTTTACCGACAAAAGATAGCTCATCATAATCGATACTTTGCATTCCTCCCACTGGTAATAAAGGAGAAAGATTTTGAGCTAAAAATAATAATAATAGAGCAGTAATAAAACTAGGAAAACCTTGACCAGTGTAACTAATTAATTGGAGAAAACGGTCTAAAAAACGGTTTTGATTAACTCCGGCAATAATACCAAGAGGAATAGCGATCGCCCAGGTCATTATTAAGGAAGAAATAGACAAAAGTAAAGTTGCAGGTATTCGCTCCCATAATAGCTCGGCAACTGGTTGTTGAAAGACAAAACTCCTACCAAAATTGGCACTGGTAATAATTTGTGTTAGCCAACGCAAATATTGTTCTAAGGGCGACTTATCCAAACCAAACTGTTGCTCAAGTTGTTTAATAGTATCCTGAGAAATTTGAGGATTTTGACTTAAAGTATCTATATAACTGCCTGGAGCTAACTGAATTATGGCAAAACAAAGAGCAGATGCTAGAAATAAAGTCAAAATTGCTTGCAATAATCTCTTTAAAACATAAGCAAAAGTTTCACTGGCAATTAGTTGTTTTAGCTTGCTATAGTTCAATTTTTTATCCACAAAACTAATATGAAATACGTCAATGTTTACTACTAAATATTGATAGAGAAATAGTTGATTAATTGATAATTACCTCTTAGAGATTGTCTGAGAATTCCCATTTGCTACATCCAAGCCCCCTAAATCACCCAAAATTGGGGCAGGTTTCATTCTCGATAGACACGGAGACACGGGGATGGAGGCTTTTAAGTGGCGTTGGACCAAATATTCTCTCAGAGCTTAAAGACGCTTATTGGCTGAAAAATCGGCAAATTTTGGCAAATTTTACTGTTCCACTATTCCTTAATCTCCCATTCTCCCGCGCATCTTTAATCTACAATACTTTAAAACAGCCCTGCCAAAATTGGGGGACTTTTAGAAGCAGATTGACTCTTCCGCCAAAGTTGGCTTGCTCGGGGGGCGAAATTCAGTATCAAAAAACTTTTCAGATATCCTCTTAGATTAGAACTACTCCCTACTGCCTAACCTGACTCTTCCTGTTTATTATTACTAAGAAACAAGGTCTCAAACTTTTAATTCTAACCCACATTCCGCACGTCAATTTGTAACATCAAAACTAGCATAAAAAATGGTAGCTTGATAAGTATTTATACTCTAAAAATTATCTTCATTGAGCTTTCTCAGAAGTCAAATTCTCAAGAAAATATTAAGCATAAATACTTAATGGAACCAGACAATTAGTCGGCATCATTCCCTACTCACTACTCACTACTAACTACTGACTACTGACTACTGACTATTGACTACTCACCTTTTATACTAAAGCAATGTGCGCTGGCTTGCTTTACAAATGTCAGGAACTGTCCAATAGCTAAAAGTTTTATATCATAAGATTTTTATCCCCCCTACTGCCTCACAGGAGTCAGCATTCCCTCACAGGAGTCGGCGTTCCCTCACAGGAGTCGGCGTTCCGCAAGCGAGCTGACGGCGACGCGGGGTCTGACCGCTTGCGTCTGACGCACCCCGCGGGTTCCGACCGCTTGCGCCTAGCGGCGACGCGGGGTCTGACCGCTATTGCCTACTACCAAATGAGCTGCGCACAGCGCTATACATTTTGTTGTGCAGAATGTAGGTTGTAAAAGGATAAAAAATAAAATTTCCGATTTTCTTTCCTTCTGATAACTGAAATTAGTATTCAATCAAACTAACAATTGGCACTTCTGGTAATTTCTGACGCCCTCCTAAATCTTTTAACTCAATAACAAAGCCAAACCCGACTAAATTACAATTTGCTTTTTCAATTAATTGAGCTGTAGCTCCTGCCGTACCGCCTGTAGCTAATAGATCGTCAATCACTAAAACTCTACTACCTGATGCCATAGCATCTTGGTGCATTTCTAGGGTATCTTGGCCATATTCTAAATCGTAAGCAATTGAATGTACTGCTGCTGGTAGTTTTCCCGGTTTACGCACTGGTACAAAACCTACATTCAACTGATAAGCCAAAGGGACACCAAAAATAAAACCCCGGGATTCTATGCCCACTATATAGTTTGGTTCAAATTTTGAGCATTTTTCTGCCAAGATGTCAATAGTGTAATGTAAACCTTCTGGGTTACTCAGAAGGGTAGTAATATCTCGGAATAAAATTTCTGGTTTGGGAAAATTGGGAATTTCGCGAATTAAATTTTTTAAGTCCATTTATTTAAGTTAAAAGTTAAAAGTTAAAAATAGAAAGTCAAAATTTATGAGATTTAGATTACAGCGGTTTTCATTTCGGTAGACTACAGTACACAGTAGGGGCAAATTGCCAGAAAGCCACTACAGGTTTTTCATTGTGACGTGAGGTCATCAATATGAAAAGTGCTGTAAAAAAAATTTCTCAGTGGGAAAAGTATATATCTAATGTAGAGTTTAGTTTGTCTTGGAATTAATAATCCTAATTTAGAGGATATCTGAAAAGTTTTTTGATACTGAATTTTGCCTCCTTCCCAACTTTTGGGGAAGAGTCAATTTGCTTCTAAAAGTCCCCCAATTTAGGGGGTTTAGATGTAGCAAATGGGATTTCTCAGATAACCTCTTAGACCTAGTACAAAATTTATAGTTGGGTGTCAATGTTGATAATAATTGATATTGTTTAGTTGTATTGACATTTTTACCAAAATAGTATAACGAAGTATTGAATATTGGCAATAAATAAAGTAATGGAATTGAAAACTGCCCCCAGTCCGTCCGCACCATTAATATTGAATAACTTACCAGATATACCTCTCCCCGATGATGGATGTCCCCGTAGAACTAAAACCCAAATTGATTTAATTCTTTTGGCAGTTGAAGCTTTGCAACTTGGAGGAGCTGAAGTGATGTTAAAAGTTGTCAAAGACCTAGAATTACAAGGAATTATTCCAAATCGGGTTTTTTTGTGGCGACTGCGTAGTACAAATCCTCTACGTCTTAATAGTCAACGTCGTCCCTTGACATTGAATGAGGCTAAAGCTTTAGTAATTATTGCTTGTCATTTGGCCAAACGTTTAACTGTTCCGATTCGGAAACTTTTGTTTGACTATCAGCAGTTAAATCAAAAACAGTTACCAATAGAAAATCATTTACAATTATCTTTTTATTTAGAACAGTTTAGAGCACATTTTCGCAGTCGTATGAACCCCCGGCGGTCTGGTGTAATGGCTTACAATTCAGAGGAAAAGTTAAATCAACTAGGATTAGAATTATTGGGTAAGTTACTATTCTGTACTGGCACAACAGGTATGCAAAGGTTTTGGATTAGTCTGTTTGATGGAGAAGTGAGTTAAAAGAGGGAACAGGCAACAGGGAGAAATATCAGGACAAAATGTCACTTTTTATGAATTTTATGGAGGACAAGTGCTATGACGATTCAACGTCAGTACAGTTTGCCTAACTGTAAGTTGATTTTGCAAGGCTTGAGTGATGCTGAAAATCCTAATTTAGGTCAAGGGCAGGTATTGTCTATTTTGACCAATGCTGAATGTCATATTCAAGGCCAAGAGCAATCATTAACTGGGGGACGGGATTTTTTTGAAAGCTTGGTAAGACAAGTTAGTAGTTATGCCCAAGAATTTCTTAGTGGAATATCTTTGCCTAGACACCAAAGTGAAAGTCAAGAGTTGGTGCATTTACAGAAAATAGATACAAATCTACACAGATTGACAGTTTCTGAGGGCAATGTTGAAGATCGAAAACCTGGAATAATTCTTGATTTAAATACAGTCCAACTATTTGATTTGGTTGAGGCGGTAGACCAATTTTTTGCTGATTCTTTGACTTTACCTGGTTTTTCTCTAGCAGTAAAACCTGTGTCTCGAAAGGAGGCAAAATCAGGAGAGCCGGTAGTCCAGAAAGTTATACCTGCTGCTGTGGGAATGTCTGGTTTAGCATTAGCTAGCTTGGCCTTATTCTTTGTCCCTATTCCAGAAGTACAACGTCCTAAAGATCCTCAACCACAGTCAAACGAAAGTATTGATAATTTAGAGGCATCTCCTAACAGTACTTCAGAACCTGGTTTTAATCCTACCCCTACGCCTGAAGGTTTGGACTCATCACCAGATGCTACTGTTAATTCATCGGATGAAGTGGATGGGGTAGATACTTCTGAACAGACGCTGACTGAAGAAAATTCAGAGACATCTTTGACCAGTTCCGAAATTACCGATGAAGCAGAGATTCAACGATTAAAGAATTTACTATATGAAAAAATTAATAATGCTTGGACAACAGAAATCAACGAAGCTTTGACTTATCGTGTGACAGTAGCTTCAGATGGTTCTATTATTGGCTATAAACCCATAAGTCCGGCAGATGCTAATGGGGCAGATAAAACTCCTCTACCAGATTTACAAGATGAAAAAGCATCAGGTGAGGAGAATAATCAATCCATAGTTGAGTTTAAGGTGTTGTTTCAAGAAAATGGTACATTGGAAATAGAACCTTTGTAGTTCAAAACTCCGGTATTATGTCTTATTTATCAATTTCAGTTTTTGAGGTAGCATCCAATTAGAATAAATATAGAATGGAAAAACCGTGAGTAAATCTTCTCCTAACCGGACTCCTAATACTAGGTCTCCGGGAATGGTTTTGTTAATACTATCCTTAATATTTAGATTTTTACTGCTGGTAGTAGCTAGCGGTTTTTCCTGGGTTTTGGGAATGGCGATCGCTTTTCAATATCCTTCTACTACTCAAGAGATACCCATAGCAGAAAAATTACTGCGTGGTGTTAGAAGTATAGTATCTCAGAAAAAGTTACCTGAACCCTCAAGGTCTACCCCTGCTTCTACCCCAGAGATGATTATGCCTAAAGTTGAACTGACTGAGGCACAAAGACAGGAACTACAAACAGAGCTTCAAAAGTTACAAACACAGTTAAATAGTTTAATTAGTCGTACCAGGAATTTAGAAAATCAACTAGGTGTGAGAGAATCGGGTGGAAATTTAGAGGCAAGATTGGATCTAGTAGCTCAACAGTTAGCTTTGCCTACATCTGCTCGTCAGAATAAACAAGTAATAAATAAGCCTTCTCAACCAGTTTTTAGTGAAAATACAATGATGGTTACTCTTCCTAGTGATGTTTTGTTTGAGTCTGGTAGTAATACAATTCGTTCTGAGGGAAGGTCAATTTTAGATAATTTAATTGGTGAATTGAAAAATTATCCAGAAATGACAATTCGTGTTTCTGGTTATACTGATAATCTAGGTAAAATGAAGGTCAATCAGGAAAAATCATTTTTGCAGGCAGAAGGAGTAGCAGAATATTTCTCAAAAAGTATGGGCGATCGCTACCGTTTTTTGGTCATTGGTTATGGGGAGTCTAATCCTATAGTAGAAAATAATTCTAAAACTAATCGACAACTTAATCGTAGGATTGAGGTTAAGATTCATAAAAAATAAGGAAGAGGGAAGAGGGAAAAATTTAGCATTATCTGAGTTTCAAGCTTTTTTTTACCTTGTCCTCCCAGTCTAGTCAGCTAGTCAGATCGAACTAGTCGGAGTCATATACAGCACTTCCCGTTATTATGAAGTACAATAAGTGGACTTTTGACTGAGTAAATATTTTTTGCTTGTTCCCCTACTCTTAACTATATAATACCATTTTGAAAAAAGAATGTTAGGAAAAGGTAGATATTGATCGGATATGCTTAAAAATAGCTGCTCCAGTTCATTTGAGATAGTTATCTCTATCTTTTTTCCCTTTTTTTCAAAATTTACCCCTTCTTCCTTCTTCCCTCTTCCTTCTACCATTTGTCACAAACATTTATCAAATTGGTATAATAAGTATTCAACCGGATTTGATATTATTGCTAGTCTAAGAGTTTCTTCTTTTTAGCCACTACAACTAACTTCTGAGGAAGAAATCTGCTGCTGTTAGGGATGGAGTACTTGTCAAGGTTGCAAACTGACCGCCACTGTCGAAACCTACTTCGCTACCATTGGGATTATAAAACAAATTACCATTGTTACTATTGTAGACAATCGCTGCATCAGACGTTGCTGCTTCTTGATCGTTAATAACTGTAGCAAACTCATTAGCAATACTGAACCCAGTTCCTGAGTCGCTGTTAATCGCAGTAAAAGTACTGAGGTCTAGGAGAATAATGTCTCCCTGTGTTTGAGAAAAATCTGTAATTTGGTCTATACCAACATCCTCTGACTGAAATTGCTCATTAGTATTAAAGATAAAACGGTCGATACTACCACCGCCTAATAGTGTATCATTGCCAGTGCCACCATTTAGGCGATCGCGACCAATACCTCCTTCTAAAGTATCATCACCAGTGCCTCCTAATAAAATATCATTACCAGGGCGACCTATCAACAAGTCATCACCAGCTCTTCCCAAAAGCTTGTCGTTACCACGAGCTCCATTAATAGTATCGTTACCAGCAGCACCCATTAAAGTATTATCATCTCTATCTCCTCTAATATTTTCACCAGGTGATGAGGAACGATTTATAATTTCGTCAATGAAACTAGCATAAGCTGAAACCCTTGTATCAACACTGTATTCTCCGAAGTTGGAATTACCACCAATCATATCCACATCTATACCGTCGGTAGATGAAGAAAAACCATAGGATGTAATGCCTGCTATTTGGCCATTAATAAAAGCCGGACCCCCAGAATCTCCTTGTGTAGAATTAGCCTCTAGATCCACTCCCAACTGATTCAATCCGTATTGAAGGCCAAAAACATCCCTCTCTGGTTCCCCATTATCAAAGTCGAAGGCAAGCTGTGTACCTTCTATAATCGTTGGGCTTTCTTCGGGAGGATCTGTAAGAATTTCACCCAAGCTATCATAAATATTTTGTCCAAAACGCTTGACAGAGGGGTTTTCCGCTGGATTTGAAATCTGACCATCTGTACCAGTTCCAGGTAAACCGTAACCTACACGGGTAAAAATTTGATTAACCTCATCATTATCACGATATATTTCGTACCTCTCAACATCAGGGGCTTCATTGGAGAGTTTAATGATGGCAATATCGTTATTACTACTATCATCGGATGTCCATTCGGGATGAACAAAAATCTCTTCGACATTTATTTGTTGACGAGTGCCATCAACTAATTCAAAGGAGACCACATAATTATTGGGGTTAGGATTTAAGTTGGCTGAATCATCCTGATTATTAAAGCAGTGGGCAGCCGTCAGAATATGAAAACCATCACCAGCTAGTAGGGACCCAGTACAAGTCTCTCCCGTAAGGGTATTTTCAAATTCAACAACTCCAGTAAATTGATCTGAGGGAACTATAAATCTTGTATCGTTGGGGTCATTGCTAGAAACTGCTACCATTATTTTCTCCTAAATATTATAAAGATCAAACTTTATGTACTATATACCTATTTATCAAAATGTTGACAGAAGACCCGCGCTCTCCCGCAGGGGAGCGTCGGGATGTTTGCGCAGCATTCCGGAGGAAAAACCAATCAATTTTGCGGTTTTTTCAATAGTGTGTTATACTTAAAGTTTAGCTGCTGGGCTAGCAGTGTCAGTCTGTGGAGCGACTGTAAGACCGAAAAGAGGCTCGACCTTGGAGGCTGGTGCATTGAAGCAGAAAGGCCTAAGAGCGCGATGGTTAGGAATCCCGCGCTGTCACGCAAGTGCAGCGTCGGGAGGATGTCAAAGATGCGTAGTGCGATATGATAGTTCCCTTGATCGTTATACAATGTGTAAGGGTAGATGGCTATTTGCCGAATAATTAATAATTAAGAGTTAATAATTATTCATTCAACAATTCACGCCTTGAAGCCTCCCCTTTTAAGGGGATAAAGCGGTCGTTTGCTTTGCAACGCTGGCGCGAAAAGCGCAGCGCACCCGTTGGGTGGGATGGCGAGGAAACCTCGCCATATCCAATCGACCAAGAGAATCAAAAAAAATTCTTTTAGTCAATCCTATCCGTTTTAATAAGAGATAATTAGGGCTTACCGATCAAATCTAAAAGTATTTACAGATAAAAGTTTTAGCGTTTTAGAGTTGAAAAAAGTAGCAACTTTTCGGTGGAAAAAGCTCATGTATGCTAGTATTTTGGGGTGATTATGGCAGAAAAATTGAGAGACAAAACGCCCGCTCCTACCTCCTCTATAATTTCCCGTTCCTCCTGTCTCCTGTCTCCTGTCTCCTACCCCTACTACAAGACTTTTTCAGCAAACCCGAATTATTGCTCTGCTGATTAATTCTAAAAGCATTGACATATTAAATACAAGTGTCTTTTTGGGGCTTTTAAAAAGTGCTTGTTTTTCAGCTCTTCATGCTCAAAAAGTTAGTATTTTAGGCGCATAATTGGGCAGAAAAATCATTCTTAAAATTCTTACCGAATAATTAATAATTCAATAATTCAATAATTCAATAATTAAGGTAAAAATACTCCCCTTGAAAGGGGAAAAAAGCGGTCGTTAGCGGAACGCACCCGTTGGGTGGGATGGATGGATTTCCTAATCATATCCAATCGACCAAGAGAATAAATTTTTTCCTTTTATTCAATCCTATCCGTTTTAGGGAGAGGTAATTATCAATTATTGAATCCTACCTCCTCTAAATTCCCCTAACTCTTGTCTACTTTCTCCTGTATCCTGTCTCCTGTCTATAGTCCATGCTTTAGCAAGCAGCAGTATTATCAGATTCAGTATCAACTTCAAAGCGATCGGCATCAGGCAACTCTCTCTCTACTCGCCGTAACTCTGGAGTACGATAGGCGACTAATACTGCCCCAATATTCAATAGACCCATCAATACAAATAATAAAGCCATTCCCCGGCCATCTCCAACTCCAATAATTCTTCCTACGCTACTTGCTAACATTCCATTTTCACTCATTAATGGTTTAAATATAAACTCCACTAAAGGTGCTGCACTTAAATGAGTAATTACTAATAAAGACTTTTCCATCATATTCTGTAAGGCAAAAACTCGTCCTTGTAAATCTTGAGGTACTTTCTGTTGCCAAATAGTATGATTCAAACTAACAATAACTGCCCTAGAAAATAAATAACCAAAACCGCCAATTGCAGCTAATACTACAGCAGTTTTGAATCCTCCTAAACATAAACATAATCCCTGGATAAATGCAAAGATTAAAATTCCTTCTATTCGACGCTTAGTACCTCCCCATAAACTTACTGTCACACTACCTAGTAACATTCCAATGCCACTAACAGACATTACTATTCCTAATTCTTTTTCAGAGGCAAAACTTAATACCATTGGTAAGAATAAAACTTGCAATACTCCCGCACTTAGGTAAATAACACCAAAGAATATAGTTAACTTCCGTAAGCCAGAACGTATCACTACATAATTCCAACCTGAAACAACTTCCTGCCACAACTCTTCAATACTTACTTTACGTCTGGTAATTTTCTTTTCTCTTCTAGGGAATTTTATACTCAATAGAGTCAGCAACCCAAACAGATAAGTACCAAAATCTACTAATAATACTCCGTGAAGATGGATTTTAATAATCAACAACCCCGCTATACTTGGACCTAGTATTCTTGCTGTTGCCATTGCACCTTGTACCATACCATTAGCGCGACTCAGGTGTTGCACTGGTACAAGTTGAGTAATGGCAGAGGTATAAGCTGGCCATTGAAAAGCGTTGCAGACAGAACTAATACCTACTGCTATATAGATATGCCAAACTTGCAGTTGCCCGGAGAAGACCAATAACATTATTGCAAATGCTGTTACTCCAGTGATTGAGTCACTGACAATCATTACTCTACGGCGACTCCAGCGGTCTACCATTGCACCAGCAAATGGTGAAATGAAGAGACTAGGTAGATGAATGAATAAGGACAACAGAGCATAATGAGTAATTGAACCTGTTGTCTGATAAACCCATACTGCTAAAGCAAATTCACTCAGACTAGAACCGAATAGGGATACAATTTGTCCCAACCATATAAATAAGAATGTTTGCATAACCTTGAGTTGCTAGAGGAATGAAAAAAGAATGGAATAGCATTAATTAAGTCTACTGAATTAATACCTAATTATAACTTCCTATAAGTTATGCAATTAAGTATGTGTTAATCTGTGGATTTTTTTGATGACTGCTACAGCTATTAAAAATTTCGTTTTTACCGGAAATTGTGTTTTAAAGCCTCCCCCTTTAAGGGGATAAAAAGCGGTTGAGGGATGGCGAGGAAACTTCGCCATATCCAATCGACCAAGAGAAGAAAATTTTTCCTTTGAGTCAATCCTATCCGTTTTAAAGGAGAGGCAATTATTAATCATTAATTGTTGAACCGATGGATTAATTTTCTGCTAGCTATTCAAGTATACTTACTTAATTAAATTAAGTTAATAACTACAATTATTTTGTTTATTAGGCTTTTTAACTAATAGTATTTTTTAGTATCTTGTATTTACTTTAACTGGATATTTTTTAACTTGCTTAAAGATTATATTGTTTTAATCTTTTTATAAGTAAGTTTTATCAAAGATTTTCCATAATACTATTATTCAAAGGAATTCAAGAAGTATTGTTGCAAAAGACACAAAAAAATATAGAAAATTCCATAGAGTTTTCAGGATATAATTTTGAGAAAAACAACCAGAATGTTATTTAAGTTGATTCATATATACAAAGGTGGGGTTGAAGAAAATTATTTGTAGTTCATCTCAAATTTTAAGTAGTTTTTCCTTGAGATTGTTCTCTACTCCAAATGCCTATAATTAGGATAGTCATACCAATTTGCTAAGTATTTACTACAAAAAAAGTATCGATATTATTAGTTATATATGCCTGTTTTTCTTCTTTTTCAGTATGAGAATTGCTATAAGTAGTAAAGGCTAAAGGCAAATTAATTGTATAAAGGTAGTCCTGCGGAACTTAATGGTAGATTAGGATGAACAACTGTGCTTCATTGGAGCAAGATGCTCCCACTGCTTTTGTCCTTGACCAAAATAATTAGGGTTTGCTGAAAAAGTCTTTTGGTGGGGGGTAGGAGACAGGAGACAGGAGACAGGAGACAGGGGAAAAGAGAATTTAGAGGAGTAAGGAGTAAGAATTGTCTCAAGATTGTTCTGCCCAATTATGCGCCTCAAATACTAACTTTTTGAGAGTAAAGAGCTGAAAAACAGGTACTTTTTAAAGGCCCAAAAAAGGCTAAAACCTTTATCTGTAAATACTTTTAAATTTATTCAGCAAGCCCTAATTACAATAGACAAGGATTATAATGCACCATCACCAAATTAAAGAAGCAAAAGTTAATGGCTGATATGCTTCGTTACTAATTTTGATCTTTTTCCTTTAGATTTAATATCCTGCACCCTGCATCTCATAAGTGATGTTTATAATTGGTCGGGGTTTTACTCCCCATCAATTTTTTCCTTCTTGCTTCTTGCTTCTCCCTCCTTCCTTTTTCCTTCTTCAAGAGACTTGAGTAATCTGTTCTTGCCAAATTTTTACTAGATTAGCTACTGCATTATCCCAACTATATTTAGCAATAGATTCTTTGGCATTAATACCCATTTGAATCCGTAAATTACTATCTTCTATTAATAGCTTCAACTTCTCACAAAAATTTTCCTGATTTATTGGTGCAAATAATAAACCATTCCATCCATCTTGAATATTTTCTACGACTCCTCCTGCTTGAGGAGCAACTACTGGAATACCTGCAGCAAAGGCTTCTAATACAGTTAAACCTCTGGTTTCTTTTTCTGAAGCAGTGACATGAAAATCGCTATTTTTCAAAATATTAGGTATATTCTCTGGAGGGACTCTACCTAATAAATGTACATTTTTTGTAAGTTTACTTAATCTATTTGATATTTCATCACGCATCGGACCATCACCAACAATTATTATGGCAATATTTTCTATATTTACTAATTGCTGAAGTTTGACAAAAGCATCTAA
>NZ_CEZPJD010000017.1:0-5910 GCF_983059655.1 Okeania sp. | reverse complement strand
GGTAAATTAATGACTTGAACTCCAGGAAAAATATTACCCGTATAATCTTTCCAATTAGGATACAAATGAGCAAGAGGACTATAGTCTGGGCAAAATAATAAAACTTGATGTCCGAATTGACTTAATTTTTGGACTCGATAAAAACCACTGACAGTTACTCCATCTAATACAGGTAAAAATCCAGAGGCAATAATAGCAATTTTCATAAATTAAGGAAGAAGGAAGAAGGAAGAAGGAAGAAGGCAAGAAATCTAAGTCTTAAGCTAAGGAATTATTCATAAACTCGATCGTGAGTAACAATATCAATCAAAATAATAACTTCTTCTGTCGTATTTTTATCAATCTCTATTTATAAGCTGACTGCTGAATGCTTATTAGATTAGAAAGAAAATTCAAAATAATGCTTAACTGGACTTTTCTTCATTATGGCGATTTTCTGAAAGATATTGACGAAGTTCTGTATTATTCATTTGTGAGATTGATTATTTCATATTTCAAAATTCCAATTTATACCTTGGTGAATTACAATTTCTAAATCATCATTAATTCCTACTAAAGTCCAAATTCTTTTTAATCTTCGAGCTTAACGAAATAAATTGATGGGGTGATAAAGATTAAATAGGGCTTGCTGAATAAAAATTACAGTTTCTTTTTATTTATCTGTTGGCAAAAATTAACTTATTATCAGAATTTGAACTTAAAAGTTGACTGACAGTTTGTTCAATTAAATTCTTACTTTTGACTTTTTAATTTTGAATTTGAAATTAAAAGTTGACTGGCAGTTCGCTCAACTAAATTCTTACTTTTGACTTTTGACTTTTGAATTTATCCGAAAGGCGATCGCATTATTGTTTCTGGTTCAATTTGGCTTGAAAAATTGCCTCAATTTCTTCTCTATTAATTTCTGATGGTGGAGGATACTTAAAATTTTCCTTTTTCCGACTCATTAACTTTTCTAATGCTTGGCTAAACTTTTCTTCGTCATTACGATTTTCTGAAAGATATTGACGAAGTTCTCTATTACTCATTTGTGAAAGTGATTTGTTCATATTTCAAAATCCCTATTTCTATCTTGGTTAATTACAATTTCTAAACCATTATTTATCCCTACTAGAATATCAATTATTTTTGGTCTTTGATCGTAGAGAAATAAATTGATGGGATGATAAAAATTAGATAGCAACTAACAAATAAAAATTGCAGTTTCTTTTTGTTTATCTGTTGGCAAAAATTAACTCCTTATTCATACTTAAAAGTTGGCTGACAGTTTGTTCAATTAAATTCTTACTTTTGACTTTTAAATTTTGAATTTTGAATTTGAACTTTTTATCAAGGCGGTGCGTTACATTTCACCGCGAAGTACTCTACAAGGTTGCCATCGCACTATTCAAAAAGATACTTCACGTTTGCTGTTTACACAATCTTGAAGGTATAAATTAATTAATTGTTGATAAGAAATTCCTTTTTCTTGTGCTTTTTTCTCAAAATATTCTATTACTTCAATCCCTAAAGATAAATTTACTTGTTGCTTTAGTTTTTTGGCATAAGGATTAGGACGGCTTTTCATCTTAGTTAGGTCATATTCTGGTTTCATGGTTTTATCCTCCATACAGTTGACTTTCTTTTTTAGTTGCTTTGCGGGCAGAAATAATTCTGATGACGGATTCTTGTTCTCGATAACAATGAACTATCAATAATATTCGCATTTTTGAGCTTATACCAAGCAATAAAAATCTATCCTCTAACTCAGAGTGTTATTCATCCCAGAATTGAATGGCATTATCATCATAAAACACTGATTTGGCTTCTTAAAATAAAATACCGTGCTTTTTTTGATTAATCAGATTCTTTTCCGGTCCCACTCAAATCAACAATTGACTCATCTTTATATTTTAAAACAAACAATTTGATTAATTTAGAGTATTTGATTTTATCAATTCAATTTACCGAATAATTGTTAATTGCTAAAAAGGCTTTATATATCAAAACAACTCCGTATATCTATACTATTCAGGTAGCGAAAAGTAATTATAGAGATGCTCCATAGAACATCCCTATATTAATTATTTCAAAATTTCGAGGATTTTCGACTCCAGAAGAGTATCTATGATTATATCTCTACTGTAGAATGGCAAAATTCGCGCAATTTCTTGATAACCCTTTCTTTACGTTTCCTCAGAGCAGACGGTGTAATACCTTGGTATTCCTCCAAACTCGCAATTTCTTGCCACGATAAACCTTGAATTTCTTTGTAGTTTAAAAGTCTTTGTTCCTCTAGAGTTAACTTTTTTAAAGCTTCGTTTAATAGCTCTATTTTATTATTTGCCTTTTCAAACCGATCTTGTATAGTTGCATATTTTTGTAGCAAATTAAGGCTTTTTGTTACATACTTAGATTCTTTTTCACTAAGCTCTTCAAAGCTTTTTGTTTTAGATTTTTTCCTACTAAGCTCTCTAATATAATTATATGCTGTTCCACGAATCCACCCTGAGACACTGTTTATAGTTTTTCCTTCTTCCAAAGCCTTAATGCCTCTCTTGTAAACTTCATTAAGAATGTCGTTTGGTTGATAGAATTTATTCAGCCTAAATTGGTTTATACGCATCCAAATATAGACAAATAGTGAATCACTTTCATGACTATTTCGATGTAATAACTCGCAAAACTCTAAATCAAAACTTTCTTTCTTCATCTGAAATTATCTACTCCTAATAGCTTGAGTGTATTGATTCTGATAGTGCTATCTAAAGTAATGATTTTCTCGGCTACAACTATTTATTTGAGCAATATCATTACATTTCTAGGACTACCCATATACTTAGTGTCACTTGCCTATTTTCGTGACACTCTCAGTTCGTCACAAATACAAGTAAAAGCTCACTAAGTATATGTAGTAATAGATAAGTAACTTATGTCTTGGGACAATTCCAAAATATTCAATTCATCGGTCTTTGTTGAGTGTCTAGAACTAGAACAACTCGACTTTCCTTTGCTCCATACTAAAATTAAAAATTTTTCAATGACTTTAACTCCTAGCTTGAAAAAGCTGATTAATGAGTATGCTATTTTAGCTTTTTTACCTGAATTAAATCTGGAACAAGAAGAAAAATTAGGTGAAATACTTGACCAAGCTAATCAGAACCAAATCTTGGGTTTTTGGATTGCTGAGGTAGACTATATTTTGGGTGAAAGCTTAGGTTTGTTAAAGTCAGAAAACCTTAATTCTTATGAAGATCAAAAAGCAGTTTTAAGGGAACATTTTTCAAGCTACCTAACATACTTAGATCTTGATGAGTTTGGTTCTGAAAAGCTAGAAATTCAAGAGAAAATTAGCTAGTTTTAGGTTCTAATTTTTAGCCCCCGTCCCATATCCTCAAAAAAGGACAGGGGCTATTTGCTGATAATATTAAACTTACAAACAAAGTTATTAAAAATAACTACAAAATCAAAAGTCTAGAATAATCAAAGTTCAAATTTTTTCTATTTTACTTTGGTAACGAATATATTTTTTTTAGAAAAGTAAAAAAAGTAGGATGCTTGAGGTGATTTAGTTGATAAAAATAGATGATTTGGCAATATTTTGAGCCACAGTTGCACCGCACTTATGGGTTAATAATCGTTCCGTTGATAGTGCGTTACATTTCATCAACACACCCTACTGGACTCACTAATCAATATCTGAAAAGTTTTAATTATCAATCTCAGCTTCTTTGACAGAAAATTTAAAAGATTGTCATCAACTCCTGACAAAAAAAACCTAAAAATTCCTAAAAATCCATAAACTCGTCAACATAGTTTCAATGGTTTCAGCCTTATTTTTCAAATTATGTGATATCGTATACTTAGTGTAAAATCTATAGCATTTTTATTACCTAATAAGATTTTAAAGCCTGAAACACCTATAATTCCATTGTTTAAATGAGCGATCGCCTCATATTTATTTAACCAAGATGAACTAATTTTTCTCAGCCCCTCTAATAGAGATTTGACCTATTTACAACTATGTGGTACTCAAGAAAAACTTACCAATACAATACTCTAAATATTAATCTACTCAAAAAATCCTCAAATGGCTAAATACTCAACAATACTAGACATCCTAAACCATCGCTCTCAAAATCTACCTAATCAAACTGCTTATACATTTTTGCCAGATGGAGAAACCAAGTCTGGAAGCTTAACCTATCAACAATTAAATACCCAAGTACGAGCGATCGCTGCTCACCTCCAATCAATCATCACCCCAGGAGACCGAATATTAGTTGTTTATCCCTACACTGCCGGACTAGAATTTATCGCCAGCTTTTTTGGTTGTATCTGTTCAGGAGCGATCGCCGTTACCAGTAACCCTCCCCTCAATAACGACGCAATAGCCAAACTCCAAGAAAGAGTCGAATCTTCACAACCAAAAGCCATTCTCACCACAGAATCTTTTTTACGGGAAATTCAAGAAAAATTAGCCAAAAATCCAGACTTAGCTCCCAAACTCAACCAGTTACCCTGGATAGCCACAGACAAAATTGATTTTTCTGAAGCACCCCATTGGATAGAACCAAAAATAGACCCAGATACCCTCGCCTTTTTCCAATACACCTCCGGTTCCACAGGCAAACCAAAAGGAGTAATGGTAACTCACCGCAACGTATTGCATAACTCAGAAATTATTTATCAGTCATTTGAACATACCTCAGAAAGTCAGGGCGTAATTTGGCTACCCATGTTCCACGACATGGGATTAATTGGTGGAGTAATACAACCTTTATATGGAGGTTTTCCCGTCACCCTCATGTCACCCGTAGCTCTAATTCAAAAACCCATACGTTGGTTAAAAGCTATTTCTCAATACAAAGCAACAACCAGTGGCGGACCCAACTTTGCTTACGACCTAGTTTCTCGGCAAGTAACGCCAAAACAACTGAAAAATTTAGACTTAAGTAGTTGGAGTGTCGCATTTTCTGGAGCTGAACCAGTGCGAGCTGCAACTTTAGAAAGATTTGCCGAGACTTTTGCCCCTTGTGGGTTTCGCCCAGAAGCTTTTTATCCTTGCTATGGCATGGCAGAGACTACCTTATTTATCAGTGGCGCAACAAAAACAAAACCTCCAATTGTTAAGTATGTAGATGCCGAAGCTTTAGCAGAAAACCGAGTTGTGGTTGGTGGTGAAAAAAGTAGAGCTGTGGTTAGTTGTGGTTTTGCTTGGTTGGGCGATGAAATTATGATTGTTGACCCAGAATCATTAGCTCCACGTCCAGATGGTGAAGTTGGAGAGATTTGGGTATCTGGCGCTGGTGTAGGTAGGGGTTATTGGAATCAGTCAGAGGAGACGGAACGAACTTTTAATGCTTTTTTGGCAGATAAAGGGCCTTTTTTACGAACCGGAGATTTAGGATTTTTACAAGATGGGGAATTATTTATTACTGGTCGGATTAAAGATGTAATGATTTTGTGGGGTAGGTATCGTTATCCCCAAGATATTGAGCTGACCGTGGAAAGGTGTCATCCCGCTTTACGGTCTAGTTGTGGGGCAGCTTTTTCTATAGAAGCAGAAGATGATGAGCGATTGATAATTGTTCAAGAGGTAGAACGTAGTTATTTACGGAAGTTGAATGTTGAGGAAGTAGTTGGAGCAATTAGACAAGCAGTGGCTGCAGAGCATACAGTAGAAGTTTATGCGATCGCTCTGTTGAAGACTGGTAGTATTCCTAAAACTACCAGTGGTAAGATTCAGCGTCGAGTTTGTCGCAGTCATTTTTTGGAAGGTTCCCTAAATGTAGTAGAGCAATGGCAACTTCAGACTGAAAAGGGTAGTGTATCGGAATTAGCCGGTAATTATATAGATAGTCAAAGCAGGCAATAGGTATAGCGCTGTGCGCAGCTCATTTGGCAGTAGGCAATAGCGGTCAGACCCCG